>NZ_JBHURF010000005.1:0-269005 GCF_042674125.1 Rhodococcus sp. NPDC056960
GCCGGCCGCGGCTTCCTGCCCGCCCCCGGACCGGTCACCAAGTTCGTGCCCCCCACCGGCCCCGGCGTCCGGATGGACTCCGGCGTCGAAACCGGATCGGTGATCGGCGGCCAGTTCGACTCCATGCTCGCCAAGCTCATCGTCACCGGCGCCACCCGCAACGAAGCCCTGGCCCGCGCCCGCCGCGCCCTGGCCGAATTCCAGGTCGAAGGACTGGCCACGGTGATCCCGTTCCACCGGGCCATCGTCTCCGACCCCGCGTTCATCGGTGACGGCGACGGCTTCGACGTCTACACCAAGTGGATCGAAACCGAATGGGACAACCAGGTCGAACCGTTCACCGGTAACCAGCCGATCGACGAGGACGAGTCCCTGCCCCGGCAGAACGTCGTCGTCGAGGTCGGCGGCCGCCGCGTCGAGGTGTCCCTGCCCGGCCAGTTCACCCTCGGCACCGGCACCGGCACCGGCACCGGAGCGGCCGGGGCGGTGCGGAAGAAGCCCAAGGCCCGCACCCGCGGCGGCGCCCACGGCGGCGCCGCGTCCGGTGACGCCGTCACCGCCCCCATGCAGGGCACCGTCGTCAAGGTCGCCGTCGAGGAAGGACAGCAGGTCGCCGAGGGCGACCTCATCGCCGTCCTCGAGGCCATGAAGATGGAAAACCCCGTCAACGCCCACAAGGCCGGCACCGTCACCGGCCTCGCCGTCGAACCCGGCGCCGCCATCACCCAGGGCACCGTCCTCGCCGAACTCAAATAGCCTGTGAGTACTTGTTAACCGCCCGCGGTTAACAAGTACTCACGGGTCAGTAGTCTGTACGCATGTCTGACGTTCCCGAGATCCGGATCGGCACGGCCGAACGTGAGCAGGCGCTGAACCAGTTGAGCGAACACTTCGCGGCGGGCCGGCTGACGGTCGTCGAGTTCGACGAGCGCAGCCTTGCGGTCACGAACGCCACGACGCGCGGTGAACTCGAACGAGTGTTCACCGATCTCCCGGCCACCATGGCCGACTCGCCCACCAAGGTCGAGTCGGTCGGACCGGACAGCGATCAGAACTGGCGCCGCATCGTGATGTCGGTGATCCCGTTCGTCGCCCTCGTGCTGTTCTTCGTGGTCCCGGTGGACAACAGCTGGTTGTTCTTCCTGATGATTCCTGCCGCAGGCGCCATCCTGTTCGGCACCCGCGACGACCGTCACCGTGATCGCCGCCGCGACCGTGATCGGGACCGCTGACATGGAACCTGTCGAGGTCAATGCCGGCGGCTGGTACCTGCGGGCCCTGCGCGCCGACGAACGGGTCGACGATCGCCCGGCACTCGCGGACGGTGGGATCGCCGAACCCGAATATGTCGCCCGCCGCACGGCGCAGTGGCTGAGCGACGAGCACTATTCGTGGGCGATCTGTCAGCCCAACACCGGCGAACTCCTCGCCGAGGTGGGGCTCACCCCGTCCGGTGACGCGGCGACCCTCACCGGGTGGGCGCGTCCCGGCCACGAGGATGCGCTCGCGAGCGGGTCCGATGCGGTGCAACGGTTCGCGGAAGGCGCACTGGGGTTCACGGTCGAGCGGTGAGCATGCGATCCGTTCCGGTGGCGGCGCTCACCGTTCTGGCCCTGGTCATGCTGTTGTCCCCAGCGTCGGCGACCCCCTCGGGCCCTGAGCACGCCGACAAGGTGGTGCATGCCGTGTTGTTCGCGGCGCTGGCCGCCGCCTCACGCTATGCGCTGCTGACGCCGCGGGTCACGGTGCTGTGGCTCGCGGCGTTCGCGGTGACCACCGAGATCCTGCAGGCTGTGTTGCCCATCGGCAGGCACGGTTCGGTCTGGGATCTCTGCGCCGACATGGTGGGTGTGGCGGTCGGGTTGTCCGTTCAGTCCGCGATCATGCGCTCCCGCAGCACGGCCTGAACCGCGGTGTCGAGGCCGAGGCCGTCGGTGAAATACCCTTCGATGGTCCCGTAGTGCTCGCGCATCACGGCCAGCGACACCTCCAGGTACTGCTGACGAACTCCGAGCACCGGCTCGAGCAACGCCGGGTCGCCGCCGGCGTCGACGAACCGCTCGAACACGGCCGAAAACGACGGAAGCAGAAGTTCGTTGGTCAGCAGGTAGTCGTGGAAGACGTCCTCCTCGCTGACTCCGACGAGCAGCAACAGCGCCGCGGTGGCCCATCCCGTCCGGTCCTTGCCCGTGGTGCAGTGCACGAGAGCGGGCATGGTGCCGTCCGAGGCGAGGCCGTCGAACAACGCCCGGTACGACGACACCGCACTCGGCATCAGGACGAAATCGCGGTAGCTGCCTTCGAAGTACTCGATCGCGCGGCCGCCTCCCAGCTCGCGTTCGGCGATCATCGGGTCGGCGATCACTTGGAGCATCTGGGCGGGAATCGACCGTATCCCCTTGTCGGCGAGCACATCCAACGCGACCTCACGCGCCCCGCTGGGGAGAATGTCCGGGGCCGCGTCACGCTCGTCGGCGGTGCGCAGGTCGTAAACCGTCCGAACGCCGAGGTCGGCGAGCAGCGGCAGATCCGTGTCCACGACCCGGCTGAGATCGGTCGATCGGTAGTACACGCCCGTGCGCACCTTCTGGCCGTCTCCGGTGCGGTAGCCGCCGACGTCTCGCAGGTTGGGCACGGACGTGAGCGGTATCGGCGTCATGCGTCGACGGTACCGCCCAGCACCCGGGCCAGCGCATCCACGGCGGCGTCGAGTTCCGCTGTCGTCACCGTGAGGGGCGGACGGAACCTGATCCCGCGCTTGCCGGTCGGCAGGATCAGCACCCGCTCGCGGTCCCGCAGGTCCGCGACGACCCGGTCCCGTCGCTGCGACGTCGGGAGCGTGATCGCACACATGAGGCCGCGTCCCCGCGGCTCGGTCACGTCGGCGTTCGCGCGGGCGAGTTCCCGCAGTCGTTCGAGGAGATGCGCCCCGGTCATCCGGGCCCGGTCGACGAGCCGGTCCTCCTCGATGATCTCCAGGATCCGGCGGGACCGCACCATGTCGGTGAGGTTGCCACCCCAGGTGGAGTTGATCCGCGAGCTGACCGCGAACACGTTGCCGGGGACGTCGTCCACCCTGCCGCCGGCCATGATTCCGCAGACCTGGGTCTTCTTGCCGAATGCGACGACGTCGGGGTGCACTCCCAATTGCTGGTACGCCCAGGCGGTGCCGGTGAGACCGCATCCGGTCTGCACCTCGTCGAGGACGAAGAGAGCGTCGTTGTCCCGGCAGAGTGCTTCCATCGCCTGGAAGAATTCCGGGCGGAAGTGGTGGTCTCCCCCCTCACCCTGGATCGGCTCGGCGATGAAACATGCCACGTCCGACGGGTTCTCGGCGAAGGCGCGCCGCGCCTGGTCGAGTGCGTGACGTTCGGCTTCCTCCACATTCCGCCCGTCCGCGAGGTACGGGGAGTCGATGCGCGGCCAGTCGAACTTGGGGTACCGCGCCACCTTGCCTGGCTCGGTGTTGGTGAGCGACATGGTGTATCCGCTGCGGCCGTGGAACGCCTCGGTCAGATGGAGCACCTTCGAGCCGAGCGCCGGGTCGAGCCCTCGGCTCTCGTTGAGCCTGCTCTTCCAGTCGAACGCCACCTTGAGTGCGTTCTCGACGGCGAGCGCGCCACCGTCGATGAAGAAGAGGTGCGGCAGTGCGGGATCCCCGAGTACGCGGGCGAACGTCTCGACGAACCGCGCCATCGGGACGGTGTAGATGTCGGAGTTGCTCGGCTTGTTGATCGCGGCCGCCGCCAGTTCCCGGCGGAAGGCGTCGTCGTCGGCGAGTGCGGGGTGATTCATCCCCAGGGCCGACGACGCGAAGAACCCGAACATGTCCAGGTAGCTGGTGCCGTCCCGGAGGTCGACGAGATGCGTCCCGCGGGAGCGTTCCAGGTCGAGCACCAGGTCGAAACCGTCGACCAGAATGCGCTCGCGCAGCACATCGTGCACCTGGCTCGCGGGCAGCTCGCCCCCACTTCCGGTGAATCGAATCGCGGTGCTCATACCGAGAGATTACGTCAAAATTCCTGTCGAGCGGCGACGTTCCGGCAACATATCCGGCACAAGACTCATCTGTCGTAAAATGTTTGCAGGATGATGGTGCTGCGGGTGTGTACGTTGGCGGTGGCCCGGATCTCCTGCAGCAGGTGTTCGAGCTCCCGCGGCGACGCGACGCGCACCAGCAGCACGTAGCTTTCCTCCCCCGCGACCGAGTGGCAGGCTTCGATGGCGGGAAGGTCCCGCAACCGGGCGGGCGCATCGTCGGGCTGCGACGGATCGAGAGGGGTGATCGCGACGAATGCGGAAAGTCCGTGCCCGAGCGCATCCGGATCGATCTTCGCGGTGTACCCGCGGATCACTTTGCGGGCCTCGAGTCTGCGTACCCTCGACTGCACCGCGGAGATCGACAGCCCGGCCTTCTCGGCCAGGGTCGCCAGAGTCGCCCGGCCGTCGGCCACCAGCTCCTGCATCAGTACCCGATCGATGTCGTCGAGAGGAGTATGGGGTGCGTCGCTACGGAAAGATTCCACCACCAGCGCAGGCTAGCCCAGCGGAGGTGCACCATGGTTGAAACCTGGGAGCTGCGCGACCGCTTCGCCCGGGCGCTCGCCGCGACGTACGGTCGGGAGGTGCCCGCGTACGGTGTGCTGGTCGAGGTGGCCGATGCGGTCAACGCCGATTTTGCGGCGAGAACTCCTGCCGATGCCGAACGCTTCGGCGGCCTCTCCCGCGTCGCCGCGGAGCGTCGCGGTGCGATCCGGCTCGCCGGACCGGCCGAACTGCGTCAGGCCGCCATCCTGTTCGCCGGCTTCGGGATGCATCCCGTCGGATGCTACGACCGGCGGGACGCATCGACTCCCGCTCCCGTCGTCGCAACGACATTTCGTCCCGTCGATCCGATGGAATTGGCCCGCAACCCGTTCGGGATGTTCGCATCGATGCTCGTCACCGCCGACCGCCGGTTCTTCGGCGCCGACCTGCAGCGCCGTGTCGAGAACCTGCTCGCCGCGCGCACGGTGTTTTCCACCGAACTGTTGCACCTCGCCGCGCTCGCCGCCGAGGAGGGCGGACTCACGGCACCGTCGGCGGAACGGTTCGTCGCCCTCGCGGCCACGGTCTTCGACCCGCAGCAGAGCGCGGCCGACCGATCCTGGCACGTCCGACTCCGGCAAGCCTCCCCCGTCGCCGCCGCCATCGGTGGGCGCACCGGCGTACCTGTCGTGCACCTGGCGCCCCGGGTCTTCGACCTCGACGACCTGTGCGCGCGCTCGGCGGAGCGCGGCCTCGCCACGATCGACGGCGCCGCGTGCCCGCCCGCCCGGCGCCGCCTCGACGTTCTCGTGCGCCACGCGTCGTTTCACGCGCTCGCCGACCCGGACCGGATCGTGGTCGCGGAGTCGCGCGGGGTCGCACTGACACCCGAAGGACGCGAACTGTTCGACCGCCCGGCGGACGCCGATGCCGCCGACGCGGAGCGCGAGTTCCCCCGCACGGACGCCGAACTCGAGGCACGGGGGTTCGCGTATTTCACCCACCGCCGCGTCGGCGGTGAACGAGTGCGGGAGCCGATCGTCTACGAGGACTACCTTCCGGTGGGCGGCGGCGGGCCCGACCACCACCTACGGTGGCTCGCCGAGACCCTCGGCCGGCCCGTGACGAACCCGTTCACGCTCTACCGACGACAGCAGGACGCCACCCGAGAGAGGACAGCATCGTGAATCTTCCCGCCCCCGAGGAATTGTGCCGACGCGCCGAGGATGCGCTGATCCGGTGCGGCGCCGAGATCACCGAGGCCGGCAACCCACTCGTCGCGCGCACACCGATCACCGGAACCGAATTGCGCACGGTGACCGCCAGCAGCGCCGACGACGTGGACCGGGCGATCACCACAACGCACGAGGCATTTCTGGAGTGGCGGTCCGTCCCCGCTCCTCAGCGCGGCGTCGTGGTACGCCGGCTGGGTCAGCTTCTGACAGAGCACAAGACCGATCTGGCGGAACTCGTCACCCTCGAGGCAGGCAAGATTCCGTCCGAGGCGCAGGGCGAAGTGCAGGAGATGATCGACATCTGCGAATTCGCGGTCGGGTTGTCCCGCCAGTTGTACGGCAGGACGATGGCGTCGGAACGTCCCGGACATCGCCTCATGGAGACGTGGCATCCGCTGGGGGTGGTCGGGGTGATCTCTGCCTTCAATTTCCCCGTCGCCGTGTGGTCGTGGAACACCGCCGTCGCCCTGGTCTGCGGCGACACGGTGGTGTGGAAGCCGTCCGACCGGACTCCGCTCACGGCGATCGCCTGTGACGCCCTCCTGGCACAGGCGGCCCGGGACGTCGGCGCACCCGCAGGAATCCACGCGGTGATCCAGGGTGGGGGCGACGTCGGCGAGCGACTCGTCGACGACGCTCGCGTCGCGTTGGTCAGCGCCACCGGATCGGTGCGGATGGGTCGCGCGGTGGGGCCGCGGGTCGCCGCGCGTTTCGGCAAATGCCTGCTCGAACTGGGCGGCAACAATGCGGCGGTCGTCGCCCCGTCCGCCGACCTCGATCTGGCGGTACGGGGCATCGTGTTCTCCGCGGCAGGCACGGCGGGGCAACGCTGCACATCCCTGCGACGGCTGATCGTGCACTCGTCCGTCGCGGACGAACTGGTGCAACGCATCTCCTCGGCCTACGGCCAGCTGAAGGTCGGGAATCCGTTCGACGACGGAGTCCTCGTCGGTCCGCTGGTCAACCGATCCGCGTTCGACGCCATGCAGACCGCCCTCGACAAGGCCCGCGCCGACGGCGGGTCCGTCATCTGCGGCGGCGAACGGCACGGCGGCAACGACTCCGCGTACTACGTCTCTCCGGCCGTCGTCCGCATGCCGGCCCAGACGTCGGTGGTCCGGGAAGAGACCTTCGCCCCGATCCTCTACGTCCTCACCTACGACACCTTCGATCAGGCGATCACGTTGCACAACGAAGTGCCCCAGGGTCTTTCGTCGTCGATCTTCACCACCGACCAGCGTGAGGCCGAGAGGTTCCTCGCGGCAGACGGTTCCGACTGCGGCATCGCCAACGTGAACATCGGCACGTCCGGCGCGGAAATCGGTGGGGCCTTCGGCGGGGAAAAGGAAACGGGCGGCGGACGCGAGTCGGGGTCGGACGCATGGAAGGCCTACATGCGCCGCGCGACCAACACCGTCAACTACTCCGACCAACTCCCGCTCGCACAGGGGGTGGAGTTCACCTGATCGACGGTGCCGACCGGCTACTCTCGGGGCGTGAGCAACTGGACCGAGATGGCGCGTGAGATTGCCGAGAACGTCTTGTTCCCGGTGGCCGACAGCGTCGACGCAGACGGCGAGATTCCCGACAGTCACTTCGAGACGCTCGCCGCCGACGGTTTCTACGGGCTCGCGGCACCCGGTGAGGACAGCGTGACGCCGTCGGTGCTGGTCGATGTGATGGAGACGTTGTGCGGCGGCTGCCTCGCGACGGCGTTCACGTGGATGCAGCATCACGGCGTCGTGGCCGGTCTCGCCGGCTCACCGAACACCGCGCTGCAGGATCGCTACCTCGACGGACTCATCGACGGCACGGTGCGGGCCGGCGTCGCGCTGGCCGGAGCGATTCCCGTCCCGCCGACGCTGTGGGCGCGCAGCGTCGACGACGGATATGTGCTCGATGGGGTGTCGCCGTTCGTGACCGGCTGGGGCATCGTCGATCTTCTCCAGGTGTCGGCGCGAGACGAATTCGACGACTCCATCGTGCACGTCATCATTCCAGCGCAGCCGCTGCGAGGGCTCACCGCCGAGGAACTGCCGCTGATCGCGGCCCGCGGATCCAACACCGTCCGGTTGACATTCGACGGCCTCGCGGTGCCACGGGACCTGGTGAGTGCCGTCGTCTCCCCCGACGATTTCGCGAAGAGCCAGATCTTCGGGTCGTGGCTAAACGGGTGTATGGCGATGGGCATCACCCGCCGGGCGATCAGCGAATTGGACACTCTCGGGGTGGACGCGGACCCGTTCGAGGAGCAGGCCGCGAGGGCACGTCTCGATCTGAACGCCGCCCTCGAAGGCCGGGCCGACATCTCCGACGCGCGTGCTCGCGCTTCGGAACTCGCGATCCGTACCGCGACCGCCCTCGTCACGGCGAAGGGCAGTTCGTCCCTGCTCGCCGGGAACACCGCGGAACGGCTGATGCGCGAGGCAACTTTCACGCTCGTCGCCGCCGGACGGCCGGCGATCAAGTCCGCTCTACTGGGACGCCTCAGCCGCGACTAGCGGTTCCCGCGGGTCTCGATCGGCGGAACACGATGTCGGTGCCGTCGTCTACTCTTCGACGGCTCCACCGTGACGCACCGGCCCTTCGATCGAAGCGAGACAACGTGTTCAGGATGATCGGCGCAGTTGCTCTGGCGCTACTCGCGGTGGGTGCGTACGTGATGTTCTCCGAGCACGAGCCCGCCACCCTCGAGTTGCCGTCGCCGTCGTTCGTCCCGGCGACAGCAGATCTCACGACAGTGTGAGGCAGCGGCTACGGCACTCCGTCTCCGGCCCGTGCCCGGCCGCGGGCTTTCCGGCGTGCGTGAGCGATCATCTCACCGGCGTGGTGTCGGTGATTGATTCGCGGTTTCCTGTCCGGGTCGATGTGCGGCGGTGGGATCCATTCGGTGCGTCCGGCGTACGCGGCACCGGACGGCGCGCTGGTGGTCGTCCAGCCTGCGGGCCCGTCGTGGACCTGGGCGTGGCAGGCATCGCACGCGAGCGTCAGCGAGTCGATGTCGGTGTGTCCGCCCTTGTGCCACTCCTGTACGTGGTGCACGGCGCACAGGCTCGCCGGGGCGGCGCATCCCGCTCGGGTGCATCCGCCCTCGGCAGCGATCAGAGCGAGGCGTTGGTCCGCGCTGGCCACTCGCCGGCGCCGCCCCAGATGTAGCGGCCGGCCATTGTGGTCGAACAGGACGAGCACCGGGTGTGCGTGTTCGGCGAGCTTCAGCGCGTCGTCGACAGGGAGGAGTCCACCGGTGGCGGTGGTGGCCACCCCGCCGGCCGCCTTCTCGAGTTGCTCGAGCGTCATGGTGACGATCGCCGTGACGGGCAGGCCCCGATGCCGACCGAGAATCCCGGATTCGAGCATCACCCGGAAGATCGCGCTGAGGGCGTCGTGGTTTCTCTGCGCCGCGGTGCGGGTGTCCCTCGCCGCGGCCGCGACCAACGCTTCACGATCGATCGACGGGTCCTCCGCGTCGCCGCGTGGTGACTGCGGGTCGTCCGGGTTGTTCATACCGGGCCGGGCCCATTTCGCGAGGATCGGGTCGAGTAGGGCGCGAGCGGTGGGGTCGAGCTCCCCGGAGATCTTCGACATCAGTCCGGAATCCTGACGGCCCAGCGAAACGCCGCGCCGTCTGGAGCGATCACGATCGTCTCCCAGATTCCCGTCGGGATCGAGATGAGCGAGGAGTCGGTGGCCCGCATTCTCTACGTCCTCCGGCGTACCGCCGCGCGCACATTCAGCCAGGATGGATTCGGCTGTGGCGATGTCCGAGTTCGACACGGCGTGCGGGATCTTGCGCATGATCTTCGCGACTGCGCGGGCGTGCTCGGGGCCGATGGCACCGTCGCGTTGGGCGGCCGCGGTTTCCGGCAGTGTTGCGGGCAGACTTTCACCCGACAGCGTGTGCCAGGTTCCGAGGTTGCGGGCGGCCGAGACCCGGGCCGACGCGTCCGACGCCGACACTCGCAGCACCTCGACCAGGAGCTTGTTCGGCGAGTTGTAGCCGAGCGTCGCGGGGAGCGAGCGTTCGACGCTCTCGACGATCAGCCGCTGCGAGACTGCGCCCGCGCGGCGCAGGGACTTCTCGAGCTGCTGCAGGGTCAGCACCACATCGGTATCGGGCATCCCACTGAGATCGGCGTCGAGCAGTCCCGTGACGGCAGCGGCCAATGCCGTCAGGTGTTCTGTCACCTGATCTGCTACCAACCCCCCGGTCGAACTCATGTTCGAATGATACTGCGCCCCACCGACACGTTTCGCCGACCATCTACCACGCCCAGGCTTCTCCCTCGGCACTACTTGATGGCGGTGGCGTTGGCGGGTGAGCCGACGCCACCGGTGAGGTTGAGGGGTTTGACGGTGAGCAGGCATTCGTAGCGGCGGTCTCGTGCGCAGTCGTCACCGAGTTCGTCGAGTTTCCACAGCTCGCCGATGGGCAGGCCGAGGAGCGCGATGAGTTCCTGGTGCATCATCCCGTGGTCGGTGTCGGCGCCGAAGGGTGAATTCGCCACTGCTGGCAGGCGTTCGAGGGCGAAGGTGTCGGATGCGGCGAGCGCGACCCGGTGGTCGGCGAACCAGTCGATCGCGGCCTGCGACTGCGCGAGACCGGTGCAGGTCTTGGTCTGGTGGATCCGGTTCTGTTCGTCCGCGGTGGCCTCGGTGAGGAACCACTGCGCCCATCCGGTGCGGATCAGCAGCAGGTCACCGGGACGCAAACACACGTCTTGCGCGGCAAGGGTGTCGTCGAGTTCGCCGATGTCGAGGGCCTCACCCCGGGCGTGATCGATCGGGCTGCCGGCGGCGGTGCGGTGCCGGCCGACGTCGATGAGGACGCCGCGCCCGGCGATCGGGTGCTCGGACCACCGGTTGATGCCGAGCGCGGGATTCCCTTCGACGACGGCCTCGTCGGGTGTGCCGTTGTAGAAGCCGTGCTCGGCGTGGCGGCGGTGCCGCAGTCCGTCGAGGTGGCTGGCGGCCTGAGGCCAGAAGCCGTCGAGGTAGTCGTCGCGGTGGTCACGGTGCCGGGACACGAGGTGGTGCTCGGGGGCGCTGCGCAGCGTCGCCAGGGACGGCACGAACGCGTCGAGCGGGTAGTCGAGTCCGAAGACGGCGCCCCGCCGGATCAGGTGTGCGGCGTCGCGGACCTCGTCGGGCCCTGCGTAATTGGCCATTCCCCGTTCTGGAGTGGTGCCGAACGCACCCCAGGTGGATCGCGTGGGTGTTGTGGTGGCGTCATCGACCGGCATCGGACACGTCCCCGAGTTCTCGTGCGGGGTGCCCGGTGTAGGCGGGCAGCAGGGTGCGGGGAATGGGCCCCTTGTTGCGCCCGCCCTGCTGTGTCTGCTCCCAGCCGTGGGCGAGGATGCCGACCGACCGGGACAGGACGAACAGCCCGCGACCGAGAGGTGGCGGGAAGCCGAGTTCCGCGTAGACGACGGCGGTGGCGCCGTCGATGTTCATCGGGACCGGCCGGGTGCGTCCGGCGGCGAGCGACTGTTCGAGCGCCAGTGCGGCGTGCAGGTACTGCCCGGACACGGCGCCGTCGTCGCGGGCCTCGGCGACGAGGGACAGCAGTGGGTCGCGGCGCGGGTCGCGCGGGTGGAATCGGTGCCCGAATCCGGGCACATACCGTTTGGCGGCACGGTAGTCGGCGACGATGCGGTCGGCGACCGGGCGTAGTTCGGTGGGGTCGGATGCTCGCTCGACGATGTCGGCGAGCACGCTCATGCACTGCTCCCCGGCGCCGCCGTGGACGTCGCCGAGCATCCCGACGCCGGTGGCCATCACGTTGTTGAGCCCGACCCCGCACGTGGCAGCCATCCGGGCGGCGGCGATCGAGGGGGCCTGCGGCCCGTGGTCGACGGCGGCGACGAGGGCCGCGTCCAGGAGTCGTTCCTGCCACGCGGTGGGGCGCTGCCCACGGATCATCAGCCAGACCATGCCGGCGTAGGAGGTTGCCGGAATCAGATCCTCGACGGCGTAGCCGCGATACCGGATGACGCCGGGGGTGATGTCGCTGATCTCAGTGCGCCACCAGCCGGTGACGTCGTCGATGGTGGTCTGGTCCGCGCCGGGAACCGGGCGGCGTTCGGTGGTGGTCATACCGCGCCTTCCGTGTGCAGGTCGGCGATCTCGGCGGAGCTGAAGCCGAGATCGGTGAGCAGTTCGTCGGTGTGTTGGCTCAGCGTCGGGGGCGGTGACGCCGGGGCGAGGGGTTCGCCGTTGACGTGGAATCCGGTGCCCAGGACGCTGACCGTGCGATCGGGCAGGTCGACCCGGTGGACCAGTTCGCGTTCGGTGATCTGCTCGAGGTCGAGGGAGTCGGTGACGTCGAGGACCAGCCCGGCCGGAACTCCGGCCTCGTTGAGCAGCGGCTCCCACTCGCGGGCGGTCTTGGCCGCCAGCGCGGACTCGACCTCGACCCGCAGTTCCGGGCGGCGGTTCTTGCGGTCGTCGCGCAACGCGAATCGGGGGTCGTCGATGAGGTCTTCGCGGCCGATCAGTTTGCAGAGGATCTCGAACTGTTCCTGCTTGTTAGCCGCGATGTTGAGGGCGCCGGAACCGGTCCGGAACGTCGCCGACGGTGCGCCGGTGGGATTTTCGTTGCCGTTCGCGCTGGGTTGCCGTCCGGCGATGAGGTAGTCGGAGACCACCCAGCCCAACGCGGTCAGCGAACTCTCGAGCATCGACACGTCGAGGTAGACGCCTTCCCCGGTGCGGGCGCGGGATGCGAGAGCGCCGTTGATTGCCATCGCGGCGGTCATCCCGCCGAGGGTGTCGCATACCGGGAACCCGACCCGCAGCGGTGCGGTCTCGGGCGTGCCGGTGACCGCGCTCATCCCGGACAGGCCCTGGATGATCTGGTCGTACGCGGGACGCTCACGCATCGGCCCGGTCTGCCCGAAACCGGAGATCGCGCAGTACACCAGCCGTGGGTTCATCGTGTGCAGCTCGTCCCAGGAGTACCCGAGGCGGCCGAGGACACCCGGCCGGAAGTTCTCGACGAGCACGTCAGCGCCCTCGATCAACCGGTCGAATACCGTCCGGCCGGCCGCACTCTTGAGATTGACGGTGATCGAACGCTTTCCTGCGTTCTGCGCCACGAAGGAGGCACCGAGCTTCTGGCTCGACAGCGCGGTGTCGGCACCGAGCTGTCGAGCCAGGTCGCCGCTGCCGGGCACTTCGACCTTGACGACGTCGGCACCCATCAGCGAGAGCTGGTAGCTCGCGTACGGGCCGGCGAGGACGTTGGTGAGATCCAGGACTCGAACTCCGTCGAGCAGCTTCATCGGAAGATCCTTTCCGTGGGCGAATCCCACCGAACACAGGTGTCGTTGTGTGACAGGCCTAACCTTATCACCAAAACCATCTAGTGGTCTAGATGCACCACCAGATGGTTTTTAGTGAGGTTCGGTGCCTCTTCGATTGTGGAGATCGGTTTCGCCGAACCGTAGAGTGGCGTATCGACAGCCAGCGCTGAAGAGGGAGGATCAGAGGTGACCGCGGTACCGATGGATTCAGCAGAGAAGCCCGCCGTCGCCGACTCCGGCGTGCGCAGCGTCACCCGGGTGATCGACCTCCTCGAGCTCTTCGACACGGCGCACCCGACCCGCACGCTCAAGGAACTCGTCGAGGGCACGGCACTGCCGAAGACCACCGTCGTCCGACTGGTGGCGACGATGTGCGCGCGCAGCGTGCTGACCACGCGGGCGGACGGGACCTACAGCCTCGGCCCCGAGATGCTGCGCTGGGTGCGCCTGGCGGGCACGACCTGGGCGCCGCCGGAAGAAGTCGTCGACGTGATGCGCCAGCTCAGTGCCGACACCGGGGAGACGGTGAACCTGTACATCCGGCAGGGCCTGTCCCGGGTGGTGGTCGCCCAGTGCGAGAGCACCGCCACCGTGCGAAGCGTCATCCCGCTCGGTGTGCCGTACCCGCTGTGGGCCGGCGCCGCCGGCAGGATCCTGCTGCAGGCCGCTCCGGAGATCGTCGACGAGGTGGCCGCGGACTCCCCGCACGGGCCGGAGTTCGCGAACGAGCTGCGCCGGAGGGTCGAAGCCGGCCACGAACGCGGCTACCAGCTCGTCCACGGGGAACGCGAACTCGGCTCCTCCGGGCTGTCGTTCCCGATTACCGACGCGCACGGAACGGTCCGGGCGGCGCTGACGCTCGGTGGGCCCACCGGCCGGTTCACCGAAGACCGCACTCCCCGGTACATCGAGTGCACCCGGATTGCGGCCGAGAAGATTTCGGCTGTCGGCCTGCCCGGCCTCGACTGACCCCGCCATACACAGAGAAAAAGGCTCTCCCCTCGGCCGGAATCAGCCGAGGGGAACGACGCTCGTCCTACCTCACGAGCGGGCGTCGATTCGGCGCGCCAGCTTCGACAGCCCGACGTTCATCAGCAGGTAGATGATCGCGATCAAGACATAGACCGGGATGGCGTACTGCCCGCCGAGGTACTCCACCGCGACCCGTCCGCTGCGGAGCAGTTCCGTGTAGCCGATGACGAAACCGAGGGAGGTTTCCTTCACGATCGTCACCACCTGGCTGATGAGGGCCGGCAGCATGATCCGGATCGCTTGCGGCAGCAGGATGATGCGGAAGATCTGCGTCTTGCGCATCCCGATCGCGGCTGCCGCCTCGGCCTGGCCGCGGGGCAGCGCCGCGACGCCCGCCCGGAAGATCTCGCTCATCACGGCACTGTTGTAGAGCGAGATGCCGATGGTCAGCGCCCAGAACGTCGGGACGACGATCCCGAAGCGGGGCGCGCCGAGGAAGATGAAGAAGATCAGCACCAGCAACGGCAGACCGCGGAAGATCTCCACCCACACCCGCACGATTCCACGCAGAATCGTGTTGTCGGACATGCGCAGTGCCGCGAGCATCATGCCGAAGAGCACCGACAAGATGATGGCGACGATCGCGCACTGGATGGTGGCGAACAGGCCCTTCAGGACACTGCGCATCAGGTCGCGGTCGAGCAGCACCGACCACAGGTCGGGGCTGAGCTGGCCGTGGGAGCCGAGCTGGTACAGCCCCAGGGCCGCGATGATCGCGACCACGCCGGCGCCGATCCAGGTGGCGTTGCGGACTTTCCGTTGCCCCTGCGGGCCGAGGACGTCGTACATCGGAGTCGTGGGTTTCGTCGCTGTCGCTGTCGTTGTCATCGGGCCACCGCGACTTTCTTCTCGACGATGTTGGCGATCGTCCCGGCAGGGATGGTGATCGCCAGGTACAGGATGCTGGTGGCCGCCAGGATCCACAGCACGTCCTGGGAGTCCTCGGCGACGAGTCCCTCGGCGCGGGTGAGCAGTTCGGCGACACCGAACGCGCTGGCGATCGCCGAGCTCTTGGTGAGCGCGATGAAGACGTTGATCAGCGGGGGGACGACGCTGCGGAACGCCTGCGGGAGGACGATATAGCGCATCGACCGGCCGAAAGTGAGTCCGATGGAGCGGCCCGCTTCGAACTGCCCGATCGGGATCGCGTTGATTCCGGACCGGATGGCCTCGCAGAAGAACGCGGAGTAGTAGATCGCCAGGGCGGCGACTGCCGCCCAGAAGAACGGGATCTTGATGCCCAGTTGAGGGAACGCGAACAGGGTCATGAAATAGATGACGGCAGTGGGCACGTTGCGGAAGGTTTCGACGTACCCGGACCCGATCGATTGCAGGAGCGGGATCGGGGAGACGCGGAACGATGCGAGGATCGTCCCTCCGATCAGCGCCAGGACCGTGGAGACGCCGATCAGCGCGAGCGTGACGACGAGGCCCTCCATCAGGGCGCCGAAATTCTCGACTACGGTGTGCATGGGATGTCCTCGGAGTGAGACGAAGGATTCAGGTGCAGGGCTGCAGCGGCGGCATGACCGGCTGCTGGGTGTAGCGGCCGAGACTGTCGGCCCAGGCTTCCTCGGCGGAGCCGTCGGTGTAGAAATCGGTGATCGCGGAGTTGAGGAACTCGCAGAACGCTCGATCACCCTTGGCGATGCCCACGCCCCACGACTCGACCGCGAAGGGTTTGTTGATCAGTTCGATGTCCTTCTGATCCTTGCTGACGTACCCGGCGCCGATCGGCCCCTGCGTGGCGAGGGCGTCGACCGACCCGTTCTTCAGGGCGTCGATGCACTTGGACGACACGTCGAACTCGATCAGATTCGTCTGCGGGAAGTTCTTGCGCAGCGACGCCGAGACGGCACCGCCGAGGGTCGAGCACACCGTCACCCCGTTCGGGGTCTGCGGATCGGTGATGTTCTTCGGGTTGCCCTTCACCGTCACCAAGTCGTTGTTGATGTCCAGGTACGGACCACCGAAGCTGATGACCTGACGGCGCTTGTCGTTGATCGACAGGGTCGCGACGACGACGTCGACCTTGTCCTGTTGGAGCAGTTGCTCACGGCTGGCGGAGTTCGCCTCCGTCCACTCGATCCGGTCTGCCGGGACACCGAGTTTGCCGGCGATGTAGCGAACCAGGTCGATTTCGTAACCCTCCTGCTCGCCGCGCAGGTTGCGCGCCGACAGCCCGGGGTGATCGAACCGGGTTCCCACCCGCAGGATCCCGTCGCGGGCGATCTTCTCCATCGTCGTACCGGGCGCGAATTGCGGGGACTGCGCGACCGCCGGGGTGATGCCCGTGGTCACGGTCGAGCGGGTGCCGAACAGGGCGATGCCGGCGATGGCGAGCACGGCCACCAACGGCACGATCGCCTTACGGGAAAACCTCATGACAGACAACCTTTTTCGTGTGGACTCGGACGCGGCGGTCAGTGCAGGACCTTCGAGAGGAAGTCCTTGGCGCGCGCGGAACGCGGATTGGCGAAGAACTCGTCGGGTTCGGCCTGTTCGACGATCTGCCCGGCGTCCATGAAGATCACCCGGTTCGCCGCCGACCGCGCGAAGGCCATCTCGTGGGTGACCACGA
Source organism: Rhodococcus sp. NPDC056960 (assembly GCF_042674125.1). Taxonomy (NCBI): domain Bacteria; kingdom Bacillati; phylum Actinomycetota; class Actinomycetes; order Mycobacteriales; family Nocardiaceae; genus Rhodococcus; species Rhodococcus sp. NPDC056960. Next base: position 16,680 of record NZ_JBHURF010000005.1, read on the forward strand.
CCATCGTCATCCCGGTCTGCGCGAGTTCCTTCATCACCTCGAGAACCTCGTTGACCATCTCCGGGTCGAGGGCGGACGTCGGCTCGTCGAACAGCAGCACCTTCGGCTTCATCGCCAGGGCGCGGGCGATCGCTGCGCGCTGCTGCTGGCCGCCGGACAGCTGCGCCGGCATCTTCTCGGCCTGATTGCCCACCCCCACCCGGTCGAGGAGCGTGCGCGCCGTCGCCTCGGCCTCCTTCTTCGAAACTCCGAGGACCTTGGTCGGCCCGAGCATGACGTTCTCCAGGATCGTCATGTGGGAGAAGAGGTTGAACGACTGAAACACCATTCCGACCTCGGCACGGAGTCGCGCGAGTTGCCTACCCTCGTGCGGCAGTTCGACGCCGTCGAGCAGGATCCGTCCGGAGCTGATCGGCTCGAGCCGGTTGATGGTGCGGCACAACGTCGACTTTCCCGACCCGGACGGGCCGATCACCACCAGCACCTCACCCGCGGAGATGTCCAGATCGATGTCCGTGAGCACGTGATGGGCGCCGAAGTACTTGTTCACCCCCTCCATGCGCACCAGCGCAGGCACTTCGAAGGACGACGACGAGAGCGACGTTTGATCGATGGTCGAGTGCATGATGCTCCTCCGTAAAACAGCCCGACAGGTCATGTCTGTGACGGAACGGATCCCCACACCGCACGGCGGGGAAGTGATCCAGGTCATGTTCCGATGACACGAAAGTAGCATACGAACCATCAGGCGGTCCATAGAAATCATCTAGTGGATCGCTTTGGTATTTCAGTCCATGCCACACGGGGTGTCGTACCCCCGGTGCACTATGGAACGGTGACCGATGTCCTGGGCAGGTTCTCTGCCGCCACGCGCGAGTGGTTCGGCGGCGCCTTTCCTGCGCCGACGGCCGCCCAGCTCGGTGCGTGGGAGTCGATCGCCAGCCGCGCACACACGCTCGTCGTGGCCCCCACCGGGTCGGGCAAGACGCTGTCCGCGTTCCTGTGGTCCCTCGACCAGCTCGCCGCCACCGACGGCAAGGACCGCAAGACCAAGGTCCTCTACATCTCCCCGCTGAAGGCACTGGGCGTCGACGTCGAACGCAACCTGCGCGCGCCGCTCGTGGGGATCACGCAGACGGCGAAACGGCTCGGGCTCACGCCGCCGGAGATCTCGGTGGGCGTCCGCTCCGGCGACACACCGGCCGGCGACCGGCGCGCGCTGATCAAGAATCCGCCCGACATCCTCATCACCACCCCCGAGTCACTGTTCCTCATGCTCACGTCCGCCGCGCGCGAGACGCTGACGCAGGTCGACACCGTCATCGTCGACGAGGTGCACGCGGTGGCCGGCACCAAGCGCGGCGCGCACCTGGCGTTGTCGCTCGAACGCCTCGACCAGCTGCTCGAGACGCCGGCGCAGCGCATCGGACTGTCCGCGACGGTGCGGCCCCACGAGGAGGTGGGCCGGTTCCTGTCCGGTTCGGCGCCCATCCGGATCGTGGCGCCGCCGTCGCCGAAGACGTTCGACCTCACCGTGCAGGTGCCCGTCGAGGACATGACGGAACTCGGGGTGGCGGAACCCGCCGAGGGTTCGGCCTCGGCGACCCCGCAGGCGGGGTCGATCTGGCCGCACGTCGAGGAACAGATCGTCGACCTCGTGCTGGCGCACCGGTCGTCCATCGTGTTCGCCAACTCGCGGCGCCTCGCCGAACGCCTCACCGCGCGTCTCAACGAGATCTACGCCGAACGCGCCGGAACCGCCGTCGACAAGAACCCGAAACCCGCCTCGCAGATCGGCACGCCGTCCGAGGTCAATTTCGGCGCGGACCCCCTGCTCGCCCGCGCCCACCACGGGTCGGTCAGCAAGGATCAGCGGGCCCTCATCGAGGACGACCTCAAGTCGGGACGGCTACGGTGCGTGGTCGCGACGAGCAGCCTCGAACTCGGAATCGACATGGGTGCAGTCGATCTCGTGATCCAGGTGGAGGCCCCGCCGTCGGTGGCGAACGGGTTGCAGCGCGTCGGCCGCGCCGGACACCAGGTCGGGGAGATCTCGCGCGGCGTGGTGTTCCCCAAGCACCGCACGGACCTCGTGCACTGCGCCGTCACCGTCGAGCGGATGGTCACCGGCAAGATCGAGGCGCTCGCCGTCCCCGCCAACCCGCTCGACATCCTCGCCCAGCACACCGTGGCGGCCACCGCACTCGAACCGCTCGACGTCGACGACTGGTTCGAGACGGTCCGGCGCAGCGGCTCGTTCGCGACGCTGCCGCGCTCTGCGTACGAGTCCACCCTCGACCTCCTCGCGGGTCTCTACCCCTCCGACGAATTCGCCGAACTGCGGCCCCGCCTCGTCTGGGATCGCGAGGCCAACACCCTCACCGGACGTCCCGGGGCACAGCGACTCGCCGTCACGTCGGGTGGTGCCATCCCCGACCGCGGTCTGTTCACGGTGTACATGGTCGGTGAGAAGGCTTCCCGCGTCGGCGAACTCGACGAGGAGATGGTGTACGAGTCGCGGGTCACCGACGTCTTCGCACTCGGGGCCACCAGCTGGCGGATCGAGGAGATCACCTTCGACCGGGTGCTGGTCAGCCCCGCCTACGGTCAGCCGGGGCGCCTGCCGTTCTGGCACGGCGACGGGCTGGGGCGTCCGGCCGAGCTGGGCGAGGCCCTCGGACAGTTCCTGCGGGAGATCTCGCTGGGGCACGAGACTGAGGTGCAGGAACGCTGCCGCACCGGCGGACTCGACGAGAACGCCACCAGCAATCTCGTGCAGCTCGTCGCCGAGCAGAAGGCGGCGACCGGGCAGGTCCCCACCGACCGCACGCTGGTGGTCGAACGGTTCCGTGACGAACTCGGCGACTGGCGGCTCATCCTGCACTCGCCGTACGGTCAGCGCGTCCACGCCCCGTGGGCGCTGGCCGTGAGCGCCAGGCTCAGCGAACGGTACGGTCTCGACTCGAACGCGACCGCCTCCGACGACGGCATCATCGTGCGCCTCCCCGACACCGACGACACCCCGCCCGGCGCCGCCCTGTTCGCGTTCGACACCGACGAGATCGAGGACATCGTCACCGAACAGGTCGGCGGGTCCGCGCTGTTCGCGTCGCGGTTCCGCGAATGTGCGGCCCGGGCGCTGCTGCTGCCACGCCGCACACCGGGCAAACGCGCGCCGCTCTGGCAGCAGCGCCAACGGTCCGCCCAGCTGCTCGACGTGGCCCGCAGGTATCCGACGTTCCCGATTCTGCTCGAGACCGTCCGCGAGTGCCTGCAGGACGTGTACGACCTCCCGGCGCTGAAAGACCTGTTCCGCAAGCTCGCACGCCGTCAGATTCGCATCGTCGAGGTCGAGACGCAGTCGCCGTCGCCGTTCGCGGGCGCGCTGCTGTTCAACTATGTCGGCGAGTTCATGTACGAGGGCGACAGCCCCCTCGCCGAGCGCCGGGCGGCGGCCCTGTCCCTGGACTCGACGCTGCTGGCGGAGCTGCTCGGGCGGGTGGAACTGCGCGAACTGCTCGACGCCGACGTCATCACCCACGCCGAACTCGAACTGCAGCGTGTGCTCCCCGACCGCAAGGCGAAGGACCTGGAGGGCGTCGCCGACCTGCTGCGCCTGCTCGGGCCCCTCACCTCCGAGGAAGTCGCCGCCCGGTCGACGACCGATCCCGCCCCCTGGCTCGACGAGCTCGTGCGCGCCAAACGAGCGCTCGCCGTGTCGTTCGCCGGTCACGACTGGTGGACGGCCATCGAGGATGCGGCACGCCTACGGGACGGCCTCGGGGTGCCGCTGCCGATCGGTGTTCCCGCCGCGTTCATCGAACCCGTCGACGATCCTCTGGCCGACCTGTTCAGCCGGTACGCCCGCACCCATGGCCCGTTCACGGTCACCGACGCGGCTGCCCGGTTCGGGCTCGGCTCGGCGGTGGCCCGCGACGTGTTGCAGCGGCTCGCACAGGGCAAACGGGTCGTCGAGGGCGAATTTCGTCCCGGCGCCACGGGCAGCGAATGGTGCGACGCCGAGGTGCTCCGCCGTCTCCGCAGGCGTTCGCTGGCCGCCGCGCGTCAGGAGGTCGAACCGGTCAGCACGGCGACGCTTGGCCGCTTCCTCCCGAGCTGGCAGCACGTCGGGGGCACACTGCGCGGTATCGACGGGGTGGCCACCGTCGTGGAACAGCTTGCGGGCGTTCCGGTTCCCGCGTCGGCGCTCGAATCCCTGATCCTGCCGTCGCGGGTTGCCGACTACTCCCCCGCCATGCTCGACGAACTCACGTCCACCGGTGAGGTGTTGTGGTCGGGAGCGGGCAGCATCTCGGGCAAGGACGGATGGGTGTGTCTCCACCCGGCCGACACCGCTCCGCTCACACTGACCGCGCCGGTGGAATCGGAACTCTCGGAGGTGCAGAGCCGGGTCCTCGACACGCTGTCCGGCGGCGGCGCGTACTTCTTCCGGCAACTCGCGGACACCCTCGACATGTCCGACGACACGGCACTGGCCACCGCCTTGTGGGATCTGGTGTGGCTCGGACATATCGGCAACGACACCCTCGCCCCGGTGCGCGCCCTGCTGTCGGACACGACTCGGACCACGACGAGCCACCGCGTGCCGCGACGACCACCACGCGCTCGCGCCTACCGCAGCCTCGCCGTTCCCAAGCGCACCGCGCCGCCCACGGTCGGGGGCCGGTGGTCGATCCTCCCCGCCGCCGAATCCGATGCCACCCTGCGCGCCAGCGCCACCGCCGAACTGCTGCTGGAGCGATACGGGGTGGTCACGCGCGGGTCCGTGATGACCGAGAACGTGCCCGGTGGCTTCGCGTTGATGTACAAGGTGCTGGGCACGTTCGAAGACAACGGTCGCTGCCGGCGGGGACATTTCGTCGAATCGCTCGGCGGTGCGCAATTCTCCACCCCACCCGTGGTGGACCGACTCCGGAGCTACGGCGACTCACTCGAGGGCAGACATACCGCGCTGCCCGCCGTGACGCTCGCCGCGAGCGATCCGGCCAACCCGTACGGTGCGGCGCTCCCCTGGCCGAAACGCGGTGACGACGCACCCGCGCACCGGCCCGGACGCAAGGCCGGCGGACTGGTGGTGCTGGTGGAGGGTGAGCTGATCCTGTTCGTCGAACGGGGCGGTCGCACGGTGCTCACGTTCACCGACGACCCCGGTGTTCTCCGCACCGCGGCCGTCGCCCTCGCCGGGGTCGTCAAACGCGGCGGGATCGACAAGATCGTGGTCGAGAAGGTCGACGGCGACACCATCCACGGCAGCGACTTCGCTCCGATCCTGACCGAGGCCGGATTCTCGCCCACGCCGCGCGGTTTCCGGTTGCGGGCCTGAGATGCCCGAAGGCGACACCGTCTGGCGCACCGCCAACTCGCTGCGCGACGCCCTGGTGGGCAAGGTACTGACCAGGTGTGACGTGCGGGTGCCGCGATATGCGACCGTCGACCTGTCCGGCCAGGTCGTCGACGAGGTCGTCAGCCGGGGAAAGCACCTCCTCATCCGCGTCGGCGACCACTCCATCCACACCCATCTGAAGATGGAGGGCGCGTGGCACATCTACGCGCCGGACTCGAAGTGGAGGCGGCCGACCCATCAGGCGCGCATCGTGCTCGCCACCGATGATCGGGTGGCGGTCGGATTTTCGCTGGGCATCACCGAGATCCTGGCGCGTGACGACGAGGAGTCCGCGGTCGGGCACCTCGGTCCCGACGTGCTGGGACCGGATTGGGACGCCGACACCGCGATCCGCAATCTGCGGGCCGCCGGCGACCAGCCCATCGGCCTGGCGCTCGTCGACCAGCGCAACCTGGCCGGTCTCGGCAACGTGTACCGCAACGAAGTCTGCTTCCTCCGCGGCGTCCACCCCTACACTCCGTCGAATGCGGTGGCCGATCTGCCCGCGATGGTGGCGCTGGCGCACCGCATGATTCACGCCGACAAGAACAACTCCATCCGGCATCGGTCGTGGGTGTACGGGCGGGCCGGACAGCGCTGCCGCCGGTGCCGGACGGTGATCGAGGGCCACGACCTCGGTCAGCAGCAGATCTTCTTCTGCACGTACTGCCAGCCGCCCGTCGGGACCTAACGCAGAACCGTGGTCGGTGGCCCGAGCGGTGGCGGCCTGCGTGTCCGCCGGCGGCCGAACAGCCAGGCGGCACCGTCCGGCACCCACAGCACCGCGGCGGTGGCGATGGTCAACAGATATGTCGGTGCGATGACGGGCAGGAGAATGCAGCCGAGCAGGGCGACGGGGAAATCCCTGCGCCACAGCAGGGACAGCGCGACCGGCAGCACGAGAAAGAGGGCGGCGAGACCGAAGTGCGCGGTGGCCAGTGCCCACGGCACCCCCACCACCCAGCACACCATGCCCAGCACGTGGTGCGCGATCAGCAGGAACCGGGCAAAGTCGGTGAAGCTCCAGAATCGTCCGACCTCGACCCCGACCCAGAAGATGCGACTGCGGAACGGCCCGACGCCCTCGTCGAGCAGGGCCAGCCGGAACAGCTCGTCCGCGCGCCGTCGCAGCGCGTTGCCCTCCTGCCCCTGTGCGCTCGCACGTTTGCAGAGGTCGTCGTGCATGATCGCGGGCAGCAACTGACGGCCGTACGGGGTGAGCAGTCCTTGCAGCGGGGCGGGGATCGACGCGAGATCCGTGCGCAGCAGACACGGCATCGGCGCGCACCCGGGCACCGTCACCACCGTGTCGTCGTGGACGTAGACGAATTCGCCGACGAGTTGGAAGAACTTGCGGTCGAGCACCCGGAGCTCGGGTTGCGGGCGAGTCGGATCGTCCACGGATACCTGGAACGGCATGCGCACCTCACTCGTGGCCGGCCTTGTTTGCCTCCACCACCAGAGTGACGCAATGCGCGACGAATTGCTCGCGCGACGCGGCAACAGTTCCGTCGAGGTATCCGATGAACAGAGTCGTGAGTGCGCCCACGACACCGATCGCGACGAGTTGCTTCTCCACCTCGTCGTCGACGGCCGAGAGCTGGTCGTGCACCAGCCCGACGAAGCCGGGCATGAGGTCGATGCCCCGCCGGCTCAGCGCGGGTTCGGACAGCGGGGCGAGCAGCAGCACACGGCCCATCGCGGGATCGTCGACCATCAGTTTCACGAACGCGTCGACGGCGGCCTCGGCGCGCTCCCGGGCGGTTCGGGTGGACGCGACGGCCTCGACGAGCGCGGTCTGCGCCTGATCGCCCACGGCGGCGTAGACCGAGCGCACGAATTCGTCCCGGTCCCGGAACGACTCGTAGAAGTACCGCTCGGTGAGCGACGCGGCGCGGCAGACCGCGCGCACGTTCACCGCCGGACCGTCCGGCGCACCGAGCAGCGCGACGCCCGCGCGCAGCAGCGAGTTCCGCCGCGCTTCCCGTCGGTCCTCCAACGTCACTCGTCCGCCTCCGTTCTTGACTACGCGTGTTGTCAGATCTTAGTCTGACAACGTGTGTAGTCACTTGAACGCGGACGGCACGCCCGTCCCGGCCCCGGCTCCCATCCCGCTCGGCCCCGATTCGCTGACCTGGAAGTATTTCGGCGACTGGCGCGGAATGCTGCAGGGCGTCTGGGCCGGGTCGATGCAGAACATGCATCCCGGACTCGGCGCGGGCGTCGAGGAACACTCCCGCTTCTTCGACGAGCGCTGGCAGCGGCTCTACCGGTCGCTGTACCCGATCGGCGGCGTCGTGTTCGACGGCGACCGTGCGCAGCAGACCGCCGAACAGGTGCGCGGATACCACGACACCATCAAGGGGATCGACAAGCACGGCCGCAGGTATCACGCCCTCGATCCCGACACGTTCTACTGGGCGCACGCCACCTTCTTCATGGGCACCGTCCTCACGGGCGACCACTTCATGGGTGGTCTCGGCGAGGACCAGAAGCGCCGGCTGTTCACCGAGCACATCCAGTGGTACCGGCTCTACGGGATGAGCATGCGGCCCGTCCCCGACACCTGGGAGGCCTTCCAGGAGTACTGGGACCACATGTGCCGCAACGTCCTCGAAGACAACAAGGCCACCCGCGACGTCCTCGACCTCTCCGGTCTCGGCGTGCCCCCGTTCCTGTCGTGGCTACCCGATCCGATCTGGGCGATCCTCCGTGTCCCGGTGGCGAAGGGATTCGTGTGGCTCACCGTCGGCATGTACGACCCACCGGTCCGCGACCTCCTCGGCTACCGCTGGACCACGCGCGACGCGCGGCTGCACAAGGCCGTCGGCCGCGCGGTGGGCGCCGCCTTCCGCCTCGTCCCGTGGCGGTACCGCTATCACCCGCGTGCCCGCGCCGGCTGGGACCGCGAGACCGGGCGAACGCCCGCACACGCACCGCTCGTCCACACGCCGCCGCGCAATCTTCCACCGGCCGGACGGCGCGACGACCCGCAGCACTACAGCCCGAAACTCTGAGTTCCCAGGGAGCTCACAGACAACGAACACACTGCTCACGGGTTCGAGGACGATGCTCGATCCCATGGAATTCTTCGCTGTTGCAGCCCTCGTCGTCATGGCGCTCTCCGGGGTCGTCGCCGCACACGCACCGAAATCGCTCGTCCACACTCGCTGATCGCATGCGCATGGAATGCTCGGGAGCATGGAGTGGGACCTTCCGAAGCTCTTCAACCGCCCCGCGCAGTTGACCGATGCCTCGATCGACACCGAACGTGTCGCCCGCCGCATCAGCGCCTACATCTACGGCAACATCCTCGTCCTCGCCGCGCTGATCCCCGTCACCAAGGCGCAGGAAACCGTCGGCATCGCGATCGTCGTCGGGGCGGCGCTGTCCACGTTCCTCGCGCACGTGTTCGCCGAGTCCGTCGGCCAGACACTGCGTCTCGACCGCACCCTCACCCGTGCCGAACGCGGCGGGGAACTCCGCGACGGCCTGCCCATCCTCACGTCGGCCGTGTTTCCCAGCGTCATCCTGGGCATTGCGCTGATCGGCTGGCTGGAGCCGAGAACGGCGCAGCTGATCGCCGAGTTGGTGATGATCACGAGGATCGCGTCGATCAGTTACGTGATCAGCCGACTGCGCCGCGAGAAGGTCACGTCCGGCACCCATTGGGCGGCGTTCGGTCTGGCCGTGGTCGCGACGATCATCGTGATCATCAAGGTATTTCTGACACACTGACCGGCGGTTCGAGCAGTTCGATGCGCGATTCGGGAGCCGCCGCCCGCAACGCGTCGGCGGACAGGTCGTCGGGCTGAGCCTGCGACTGCACCTCCGCCTCCACCCGCGCCTGATACGTCTTCACCTCACGGTCGACGTCGTCGGCGTCCCAGCCGAGGACCGGAGCCACCAGCTGCGCCACCTGCTCGGCACAGTTCACACCGCGGTGCGAGTACTCGATCGCGATGCGCGTGCGCCGGGCGAGGATGTCGTCGAGATGCAGCGCACCCTCGGCCGCCGCCGCGTACACGACCTCCACCTGCAGGTACGCGGGCGCATCCGTGATCGGCTGGAGCAGTTCCGGCTTGTCGGACGCCAGATCGAGCACCTCGCCGATCAGCGACCCGTACCGGTCCAGCAGGTGCTTCACGCGGTACGGGTGCAGTCCGTACAACTGGCCGAGGTGGACGGTCTGGTTGACCAGCGCGAAGTAGCCGTCCGCGCCCACGAGGGGGACCTTCTCGGTGATGGACGGCGCCATCCGCGCCGGAATGTCTTCGGCCGCGAGATCCACGGCGTCCTCGGCCATCACACGGTACGTGGTGTATTTGCCGCCGGCGATGGCGACGAGACCCGGCGCGACCCGCGCGACGGCGTGCTCGCGGGACAGCTTGGACGTCTCGTCGCTCTCCCCCGCGAGCAACGGACGCAAACCCGCGTAGACGCCGTCGATGTCGTCGTGGGTCAGCGAGGTCACCAGCACCTTGTTGACGTGGCCGAGGATGTAGTCGATGTCGGCCTTGGTGGCCGCCGGGTGCGCGAGGTCGAGGTTCCAGTCCGTGTCGGTGGTGCCGATGATCCAGTGGCTGCCCCACGGGATCACGAACAGCACCGACTTCTCGGTGCGGAGGATGATCGCGGCGTCGCTCACGATCCGGTCGCGCGGCACGACGATGTGGACGCCCTTGGAGGCGCGGACCCGGAACCGGCCCCGCTGTCGCGACAGCGCCTGGATCTCGTCGGTCCACACTCCCGTGGCGTTGATGACGACGTGCGCCTTCACGTCCGCGGTGCGCCCGTCCTCACAGTCCCGGATCCGCACCCCGGACACCCGGTCCGCTTCCCGGAGGAAACCGACCACCTGCGTCGACGTCCGCACGACGGCCCCGTAGTGGGCGGCGGTGCGCGCGACGGTCATGGTGTGCCGGGCGTCGTCGACGACGGTGTCGTAGTACTGGATGCCGCCGGTCAGCGAGTTGCGTTTGAGCCCGGGCGCCATCCGCAGCGCACCCGCGCGAGTGAGATGCTTCTGCGCCGGAACCGATTTGGCGCCGCCCATCCGGTCGTAGAGGAAGATGCCCGCCGCCATGTAGGGGCGCTCCCACAGCCGGTGGGTGATCGGGAACAAGAACTTGAGCGGCTTCACGAGATGCGGCGCGAGGGTGGTCAGCGACAGTTCCCGTTCGCGCAGCGCCTCCCGGACCAGACCGAATTCGAGCTGTTCGAGATAGCGCAGGCCGCCGTGGAACATCTTCGACGAGCGACTCGACGTTCCCGACGCGTAGTCGCGCGCCTCCACCAGCGCCACCTTCAGCCCGCGGGTGGCCGCGTCGAGCGCCGCACCGGCCCCGACCACACCGCCGCCGATCACGACCACGTCGAACTGTTCGGTCTGCAGCTTGTCCCAGGCGGCATCGCGCTGCCGGGGACCGAGGAACTGCACACCTGGCTGACTACTCAACTCGGGCTCCTGTGAGATGACGACGGATTCATGCCCAGGCTAGTAGCTTCATGCGTGTGATTCAGTACATCGCCGCGATAGACCAGGGCACCACCTCCAGCCGCTGCATGATCTTCGATCACGACGGTGCGGTGGTCAGTGTCGCCCAGAAGGAACACGACCAGTTCTTTCCGCGCGCAGGCTGGGTGGAACACGACCCGATGCAGCTGTGGATCAACACCCGCGAGGTGGTGGCGTCCGCGCTCGCGAAAGCCGATCTCACCAAACGCGACATCGCCGCGATCGGCATCACCAATCAGCGCGAGACGGCGGTGGTGTGGGACCGGAACACCGGAGAACCCGTGTACAACGCGATCGTCTGGCAGGACACGCGCACCGACGCACTGTGCACGGAACTCGGCGGCGACGAGGGGTCCGGCCGGTACCGGAAGCGCACCGGCCTGCCGCTGTCCACGTATTTCTCGGGGCCGAAGGTCCGATGGATCCTCGACAACGTCGACGGCGCACGCGAGAAGGCGGACGCGGGCGAACTCTGCTTCGGCACCATCGACAGCTGGATTCTGTGGCACATCACGGAGGGCACCCACGTGACGGATGTCACCAACGCGTCCCGCACTCTGCTGATGAATCTCGAGACGCTCGACTGGGATCCGGAGATCTGCGCCGATTTCGGCATTCCGATGTCGATGCTGCCCGAGATCCGCAGCTCGTCCGAGGTCTACGGCGTCGGACGCGAACGCGGGACGCTGCCGGGCGTGCCCGTCGCGGGAATCCTCGGCGACCAGCAGGCAGCGACGTTCGGGCAGGCCTGCCTGTCGGAGGGCGAAGCGAAGAACACGTACGGGACGGGGAACTTCCTGCTGCTCAACACAGGGACCACACCCGTGCACAGCAAGCACGGCCTCCTCACCACCGTCTGCTACAAGATCGGTGACGCGCCGGCCGTGTACGCACTGGAGGGGTCGGTCGCCGTCACCGGTTCACTGGTGCAGTGGCTGCGCGACAACCTGGGAATCATCCAGTCGGCCAAGGACATCGAGGACCTGGCGAAGTCGGTCGACGACAACGGCGGCGCGTATTTCGTGCCCGCGTTCTCCGGACTGTTCGCACCACGGTGGCGTCCCGACGCCCGCGGCGCCATCGTGGGGCTCACCCGGTTCGTGAACAAGGGCCACCTCGCCCGGGCGGCGCTGGAGGCCACCGCGTACCAGACCCGCGAGGTGATCGAGGCGATGCGCGCCGACTCCGGTGTCGCCCTCGCGACGCTGAAGGTGGACGGCGGCATGGTCGTCAACGAGACCCTCATGCAGTTCCAGTCCGACATCCTCGGCGTGCCCGTCATCCGTCCCGTCGTCAACGAGACGACGGCGCTGGGCGCGGCCTATGCGGCCGGTCTTGCGGTCGGGTTCTGGGAGAGCGAGGACGACATCCGGGCGAACTGGGCCGTCGACAAGACGTGGGAGCCCGCGATGGACGAGGCCGAGTCCACCCGGCTCTACGCCGAGTGGAACAAGGCCGTCGAACGGACCTACGACTGGGCGTGATCGGCGTAGGCCGCGCCGAGTCGCGCCGCCGCATCCGTCAGCGTGTCCTCAGAACAGGTCGCGAAGCACAGCCGCAGCGCGCTCCGGTGCCCGGCGGCGACGCCGAACGCGGATCCGGGGACGAAGGCCACGCCGTGCTCCACCGCGGTCTGCAGCAGCGCCGCGGTGTCCAGGCCCGGGTCGGCGAACTCGGTCCAGCAGAACATCCCGCCGACTGCTGACGACACCCGGGCGCGGTCGCCGAACGTCGAGGACACGCCGTCGGCGAGTGCCCGGGCACGGGACCCGTACCGGTCGCGCAGCATGTCGAGGTGCAGGTCCAGCCACGGTTCGTCGGACAGCAGTCCCGCGGCGATCTGGTGCGTCAGGGACGAACCGCACAGGTCTGCGCCCTGCTTGAGCAGTTCGACGGCCTCGCACACCCGCCGGTCGCCGTGCAGCCACCCGACCCGGAGTGCGGGTGCCAGGATCTTCGAGGCGCTGGACAGCCGGATCACCCGATCCGACAGTGCCGCCACGGGCGCGGGGGGTGGACCGTCGAAGAAGAGTTCGCCGTACGGGTCGTCCTCGACCACCCAGAAGCCGTACCGGTCGGCCAGCGCGGCGAGGTGCTCCCGGCGCCCCTGCGCGAGGACGACGCCGCGCGGATTGTGGAAGTTGCTCACCGTGTGGACCACGGCGGGCCGCAGCCCGTCGGTGAGCAGACCCTCCAGGGCCGCGGTGTCCATGCCGTCGGCGTCGAGCGGGACGGACCGGACGTCGGCCTCCGCCGCCCGGAACACCTGCAGCGCTCCGGTGTAGGCGGGTTCCTCGACGATCACGACGTCGCCGGGATCGAGGAGCACCTGAGCCAGGAGGCTCAGCGCCTGCTGCGAGCCGTGGGTGACGACGACGTCCGCGGCGCCCAGCGGTCTGCCGATCCGGGCGCCCTCACGTTCGGCGAGCACGTCGCGGAGCCGGCGCAACCCGGTGGTCTCGCCGTACTGGACGGACGCCGGGTCCGCGAGCGCGAGTTCCGCTTCCTTCCGGATGCGTTCGCGCGGAATGAATTCAGGGTCGGGCAGCCCGCCGGCGAGGCTGACGACGTCGGGCCGGGCGGTGAGGGTGAGCAGGTCACGGATGGCGGAGCTGTGCAGCCCCGCCATGCGGCGGGCGAGTGAGTGCGGCATGTACGACTCCCAGGAGGCACGTCGAAGCGGAGGTCAGGTGGGGAACACCCTGTCCGTCCTGGGTCTGCGGGGCGGGAGAGCGCCGAGGCACGGTCGATGATTTCGAACCGTGCCTCGACTATCCCACCGCACACGTCAGTATGTGAAATGCGCCTCTCACATTTCGGGATCAGTCCAGGTCGTCGTGCCGCATCAGCTGACGTGCCGCCTCGGTGATCGACCCGGTCAGCGACGGGTACACCGAGAACGTCGCGGCGAGATCGTTGACGGTGAGGTTGTTCTGCACGGCGATCGCGATGGGGAGGATCAATTCCGACCCGTTGGGGGCGACCACCACGCCGCCGATCACCACACCGGTGGCCGGGCGGCAGAAGATCTTCACGAAACCGCGGCGCAGACCGGACATCTTCGCGCGCGGGTTGGTGTTGAGCGGCAGCATGACGGTGCGGGCGGGCACCTCGCCGTCGTCGATCGCGGCCTGGCTCACGCCCACCGTCGCGATCTCGGGGCGGGTGAACACCGCCGACGCCACCGTCTTCAGCTTGATCGGGCTGACGCCCTCACCGAGCGCGTGGTACATCGCGATGCGGCCCTGCATGGCGGCGACCGACGCCAGCGGCAGCAGGCCGGTGCAGTCGCCCGCCGCGTAGATCCCCGACACCGGCGTCCGCGACACCCGGTCGACACGCAGGTAGCCACCCTTGTCGAGTTCGATGCCCACCTTCTCCAGCCCGAGATTCTGGGTGTTGGGCACCGAACCGACGGTCATCAGGGCGTGGCTGCCCTCGACCGTCCGGCCGTCGGCGAGCACGACGACGATGCCGTCCTCGGTGCGCTTCACGGCGTCGGCCCGGGCGTGCTTGACGAGGGTGACGCCGCGTTCGGCGAGGACGTCCTCGAGCACGAGGGCGGCGTCGGCGTCCTCGCCGGGCAGGACGCGGTCGCGGCTGGACACCAGGGTGACCTTGACACCCATCTCGGTGTAGGCGGACACGAACTCGGCGCCGGTCACACCGGAACCGACGACGACGAGGTGCGTCGGCAGCTCGTCCAGGTCGTAGAGGTCGCGCCAGGTCAGGATGCGCTCGCCGTCCGGCTCGGCGCCGGGGATCACGCGGGGGCTCGCACCGGTGGCGATGAGGACGACGTCGGCGTCGAGGGTCTTCTGCTCACCGTTCTCCAGGGTGGCGCACACCTGGTGCGACGCCATGCCGAGCCGCGAGTCGGTGAGCTCGGCGGTGCCCGACAGCAACTCGACCCCGACCGTCTGCAGGCGGGTGCGGATGTCGGAGGACTGCGCCTGCGCGAGGCTCTTCACGCGGGCGTGGATCTGCGGCAGGGCGACCGTGGCCTGTTCCGGATCGAGCGCGATGCCCAGGTCGGTGGCGCGCCGCATGTCGGTGCGCACCCCGGTGGAGGCGATGAACGTCTTGGACGGCACGCAGTCGAACAGGACGCAGGCGCCGCCCAGCCCGTCCGAATCGATCAAGGAGACGGAGGCGCCGTGCTGTGCGGCCACCAGCGCTGCCTCGTATCCGGCAGGCCCGCCACCAATGATCACGATTCGGGTCATCTGTCCTCCAATTCAACTGACGACCGGGGTCTCCGGCCGGCTTCTCGAGCGGTCGCAGCGCGTCGTGTCGTGCACTGCATGCAACAGATTACTAGCCACCGTTTAGGCTTGCCGCCGTGTCGATCTATGCCGCCTACGGGTCCAACATGCATCCGGAGCAGATGTTGCAGCGCTGCCCTCACTCACCGATGGCGGGGACGGGGTGGCTGCACGGCTGGCGCCTGACGTTCAGTGGCGGGGACATCGGCTGGGAGGGCGCACTCGCCACCGTGGTCGAGGACCCCGATTCCAAGGTGTTCGTCGTGCTCTACGACGTCCCCGAGGAGGACGAGGTCAGCCTCGACCGCTGGGAGGGCTCCGAGCTCGGCATCCACCGCAAGATCCGCGTCCGCGTGGACACCGACGGCGAACCCGTTCTCGCGTGGCTGTACGTGCTCGACGCCTACGAGGGCGGCCTGCCGTCGGCGCGCTACCTCGGGGTGATGGCCGACGCCGCGGAGATCGCCGGAGCCCCCTCCGACTACGTGCGCGACCTGCGCACCCGCAACAGCCGCAACGTCGGGCCCGGCACCGAATAGGGCCTGCCGGGCCTCAACCCAGCACGAGGCTCGACAGCACCCGCACACCCACGCCCAGCGCCCGCTCGTCCAGGTCGAACGTGGGCTGGTGGATGTCGAGTTGCTCGCCGACGCCCGACCACACACCCAGCCGGGCCATCGCGCCGGGAACCTCTTCGAGATACCAGGAGAAGTCCTCGCCGCCGCCGGACTGCGGCGTGTCGGCGAGGGCGTCCGGGCCAACCGTCCGGATGGCGTCCTCGAACATGCGGGTCGACACCTCGTCGTTGACGACCGGAGGGACACCGCGGCGGTAGTTGAGCTGGTAGCGGACCCCGGTGGGCGCGAGCAGCCCGTGGACGATCTCCCGGACCAGCGGTTCGAGCATCTCCCACGTCTCGTGGTCGCCGGTCCGCACGGTGCCGGTCATCATGCCGGTCTGGGGGATGGCGTTGGGAGCCCGGCCGGCGCTGACGGCGCCCCACACCATCACGGTGCCGGTGCGCGGGTCGATGCGGCGGCTCAGCATTCCCGGCAACCCGGTGACGACGGTACCCAGCGCGAACACGAGGTCGGTGGTCAGATGCGGACGCGAGGTGTGCCCGCCCGGTGAGTCGAGCACCACCTCGATCGTGTCGGCCGCGGACGTGATCGCACCGAGCCGGACGCCGACCCGCCCGGCCGCCAGCCGCGGATCGCAGTGCAGGGCGAAGATCCGCGACACACCGTCGAGCCGCCCGGCCGCGACCACCTCGAGCGCGCCGCCGGGCATGACCTCCTCCGCGGGCTGGAAGATCAGCCGGACACCCACCGGCAGGTCCGGGATCTCGCTGAGCGCCAGCCCCGTTCCGAGCAGGATCGTGGTGTGAGCGTCGTGCCCGCACGCGTGCGACACACCAGGGACGGTCGACGAGTACGTGGCGCCGGTCAGTTCCTGGAGCGGGAGGGCGTCCATGTCGGCGCGCAAGGCGATGCGGGGCCCGTCCGACGGTCCGAGGTCACAGGTGAGCCCCGTTCCCCCGGGAAGCAGTTCGGGTGTCAGACCGGCCGCCGCCAGCCGTGTCCCCACGAATTCCGTCGTCGCGTACTCGTGCCGCGCCAGTTCGGGATTGGCGTGGATGTGCCGCCGCCACTGGGAGAGTTCGTCGGTGTGAGCGAGAATCCATTTGTCGACTGCCGCGTTCACCGGCGATCAACTCCTTCCAACAGCCGCACCCGCTGTGTGTCGTCCGTTGCGGCGCGAACTGCCGTGCGAGCCAGTGCAATCGCTCCGTCGACCACGGCGCGGTCGGCGGACTCCGTGATGCACGCCGCCGCGAACCGGGGCTGATGCGTCACCGCCCCGTCCGAGTCGAGGCCGATGATGGGGTGAATTCCGGGCAGGACGTTGGTGACGTTGCCCATGTCGGTACTGCCCAGCGGCCGGACGCCCTCCCACTCGAGCGGCAGCGGCGTCCGTCCCATGTCGACGATCTGCTCGCGGTACGTCGCGACCAGCCAGGGGTCGGGCGTGAGTTCCGTGTACGTGGGCGAGACCGTGCGGATCTCGTGGGTGCAGCCGGTGGCGAGGGCCCCTGCCGCGAAGCACGCCTCCGCGCGTGCCGTCAGCTCGGACAGCGCCCATCCCGTCTCGGCACGCAGGTAGTAGAGCATCTCGGCGCGTGCAGGGACGATGTTGGGTGCGGTGCCGCCGTCGGAGACGATCCCGTGGATCTGCTGGCCCGGCGAGAGGTGTTGGCGGAGCAGGCCGATGCCGACCTGCGCGACGGTGGCCGCGTCGGCGGCGTTGCGGCCGAACTCGGGTGCGGCGGACGCGTGCGCCTCGCGGCCGTTGAACGTGACCGCGATGTCGGCCAGCGCGAGCGACGTCGCCCCCGTGATGTCGATCGGACCCGGGTGGACCATCAGCGCGGCCGCGACACCGTCGAAGACACCCCGCTCGAGCATGACGATCTTTCCGCCGCCACTCTCCTCGGCGGGCGTCCCGATGACCCGCACCGTGATCCCGAGCCGCTCGGCCACCGTGGCGAGCGCGACGCCGGCGCCGACGGCCGACGCCGCGATGATGTTGTGCCCGCACGCGTGGCCGATCTCCGGAAGGGCGTCGTACTCGGCGCAGATGCCGATGACGAGGTCGCCGCTGCCGAAGGACGCGTCGAACGCCGTCGGCAGGTCCGCGACCCCCGACCGCACGTCGAACCCGCTGCGTTTGAGCAGTTCGGTGATCTTCGCGACGCTGCGGAACTCCTCGAACGCGAGTTCGGGTTCGCTGTGGATCGAATGGGACAGCGCTATCAGATCGGTCTCGATTGACCTGACCGCCGCCTCGACATCCGCATTCACGTGCTCATTCTCTCACCCGAAGCTGAAGTTGCTCTTGTCCGTCACCGTGGCGAGCGCGGCGAGGGCGTCGTGATGGATGCCGCGCTTGATCCCGGCCAGGTTGGCGCCGCGGGTGGCGGTGAGCGCGGCGGCCCGCGTCACGGCCGCCGCGAGGACGCCGTCACCGTCCGCGATCTCGTCGACGATGCCCGCTGCCAGCGCGTCGGGACCGCCGTAGCGGCGGCCCGTCGTCATCGCCTCGACCGCGGTCTGCTTGGGCAGGCGCCCGTTCAGGAGCGCCGACATTCCCACGGTGAAGGGGATGTTCAGCGACACCTCGGGGAGGCAGTAGAACCCGCGGTCGGCGCGCATGACCCGGAAGTCGTGCGACGACGCGAGCATCGCGCCGGCACCGAAACCGTGCCCCTGGACCGCGGCGACGGTGGCCATCGGGAAGGCGAGGAGGCGGCTGTAGATCGTGTGCACGCGGTCGAGATAGTCCGGCAACTTGTCGGTGTTCGCGAAGATCCAGGTGGTGTCCAGGCCGTTCGTGAAGTACTTGCCCGTCGCGGTCGTCACCAGGGCCGCGGGTCCCTCGGAGGCTTCCGCCTCGTCCAGCGCGGCGTGGGTGGCGTCGATCCAGTCCGGATGGAAGCGGTTCTCGTTGTCCGTCTCGCCCTCGTTGCCGAGGTACAGGATGAATACGTCACCGTCGCGATCTAGATAGGGCATGGGTGGAAGACTATCGCCTCATGGGAACGCCAGACGCCGCGGCCGCCGCGCTCGCCGCGCACACGAACTGCGCCGAACACTCGATCGCCGTCGTCCTCGGATCGGGGTGGAATGCCGCCGCCGACCGGTTCGGCGAATCGCTCTGCACGGTGCCGATGGCCGATCTGCCGGGCTTCACTCCCCCGTCGGCCGCGGGCCATGCCGGCACGATCCGATCCGTGGACGTGGGCGGCAAGCGGATCCTCGTCCTGCTCGGCCGCACCCATGCCTACGAGGGCCACCCCCTCTCGTCCGTCGTCCACCCGGTGCGCACCGCGATCGCGGCCGGGGCGACGACCGTCATCCTGACGAACGCCGCCGGCGGAATTCGCGAGGACTTCGGCGTCGGCCAGCCGGTCCTCATCAGCGACCACCTCAATCTCACGGCCCGGTCTCCGCTCGTGGGCGCGGAATTCGTGGACCTCGTCGACGCCTACGACCCCGAACTGCGTGCCCTCGCCCGCGACATCGACGAGTCACTGGTCGAGGGCGTCTACGCCGGTCTGCCCGGACCGCACTACGAGACTCCGGCCGAGATCCGGATGCTGCGCACGATGGGCGCGGATCTCGTCGGCATGTCCACTGTCCACGAGACCATCGCCGCACGCGCACTGGGCGCCCGCGTCCTCGGGATCTCGATGGTGACGAACCTCGCCGCCGGCATCACCGGGGAACACCTGAATCACGAGGAGGTCCTCGCCGCGGGCCGGGCCTCGGCCGACCGCATGGGCGGGCTCCTGCGCGAACTGGTGGAACGCTTGTGACCGATCCGATCGCGGAGTGGATCGACGCCGATCCCGACCCCCGGACCCGGGCGGAACTGGCGGCGCTGTCCCCCGGCGAACTCGCCGACCGATTCGCCGCGCCGCTGACCTTCGGCACGGCGGGACTGCGTGGACCGGTGCGGGCAGGCCCGAACGGCATGAACCTCGCCGTCGTGATCCGCACGACGGCCGGGCTGAGCGCGTGGTTGAAGGACCGTTGCCTGGGCGGATCCACCGTCGTGGTCGGGCGTGACGCGCGGCACGGATCCGAGGCGTTCGCGCACGCCGCCGCCGAAGTGCTGGCGGGCGCCGGATTCTCGGTCGTCCTGCTCCCCCGCCCTCTGCCGACGCCGGTCGTCGCGTTCGCGGTGCGCCACCTCCGCGCCGCCGCCGGCATCCAGATCACCGCATCCCACAACCCCGCCGCCGACAACGGGTACAAGGTGTACCTGGACGGCGGCGCCCAGCTGATCTCGCCGTCCGACCGGGAGATCGAGGCGTCGATCACCCGCGTCGGACCGGCGAATCTGGTGCCCCGCCTTCCGGTTCCACCGGCATCCGACGACCTCGTCGACCTCTACGTCGACCGGGTCGCGTCCCTGCCCGCCGGGCGGTCGCGCACCCTGCGCATCGCGCTCACCGCGATGCACGGCGTCGGCGGCGAGACCGCGGTCGCCGCACTGACCTCGGCCGGATTCACCGACGTCCACACCGTCGCCGCACAATTCGACCCCGACCCCGACTTCCCGACCGTCGAGTTCCCCAACCCAGAGGAGCCGGGCGCCTCGGCCGCCGTCCTCGCGCTCGCCGAGGAGGTCGGCGCCGACATCGCGCTGGCCCTCGACCCCGACGCCGACCGGTGCGCCGTGGGGGTGCGCGGGCCGGACGGCTGGCGGATGCTCCGCGGCGACGAGACCGGGGTCCTGCTCGGCGACCACGTCCTCGCCTCCGCCGCGGCGGATTCGCTCGTCGCCACGACCATCGTCTCGTCCGCCCTGCTCGAAAAACTGGCCGCCGCGCGCGGCGCCCGCTTCGCCCGCACGCTCACCGGTTTCAAGTGGCTCGTCCGCGCCGGCGAGGGTCTCGTCTACGCCTATGAGGAGGCGATCGGACACTGCGTCGACCCGGAGTCGGTGCGCGACAAGGACGGCATCTCCGCCGCGGTGGTGACCGCCGACCTCGCCGCGACCCTGCGTGCGGAGGGATCGACGCTGCTGGACCGGCTGGACGACTACGCCGTCGAATTCGGCGTGCATGCCGGAGACCAGGTGTCGCGGCGCGTCACCGACCCCGCGGACATCGCCGCGATGATGCGGCGCCTGCGATCGGACCTGCCCGCCGAGCTGGCGGGCGAACCCGTCGAGGCCACCGATCTCGCGGACCTGCGCGGGCAGTCCCGCACCGACGCCGTCGTCCTCGCCGGGCCGACCGTGCGGATGGTCGTGCGCCCCTCGGGAACCGAGCCCAAGCTCAAGTGCTACCTCGAGGTGGTCGTCCCGGCACCGGACCGGTCGGCGCTCCCCGCGGCCCGCGCGGTGGCGGCGGCGCGGTTGAACCTGTTGCGGGAGTTCGCCGGAGCCCTGTAACCGACGAGTGTCAGCGTGGCCCGAACTGCCGGTCCCCGGCGTCGCCGAGGCCCGGCACGATGAACGCGTCGTCGTTGAGTCCCTCGTCGACCGCCGCCGTCACGAGTCGCACCGGATGTCCCGCCGCCGACAGTGCCGCAACACCTTCGGGCGCCGCGACCACGCAGATCGCCGTGACGTCGGTGGCGCCGCGGGCGACGAGCAGGTCGATCGTATGCACCATCGAACCACCGGTCGCGAGCATCGGGTCGAGGACGTACACCGGGATGCCGGACAGATCCGCGGGCAGCGACTCCAGGTACGGGACCGGCAGATGGGTCTGCTCGTCCCGGGCCATGCCGACGAAACCGACGCGCGCCTGCGGAATCAGACTGCTGGCCTGCTCGACCATGCCCAGGCCGGCCCGCAGGACGGGGACGAGCAGCGGCGGATGACTCAGCCGCACTCCGTCGGTGGTCGCAATCGGCGTGACCACGTCGAACGTCTCGACCGGAGCCTCGCGCGTCGCCTCGTACACCAGCATGTGCGTCAGCCTTCGCAGGGCGGCGCGAAATGTGGCATTGTCGCTGCGCGCATCGCGCATCGTTGTCAGGAGGACGGCTGCGAGCGGGTGGTCGACGACGTGCGTGTTCATGCTCGAAGAATAAGGGGGCGCGCGGCGAGATTTCGCAAGAGAGCGATTCTCGGCGGATCGGGGGTGGAACCGAATCTCTGTCACGCGCGTCCAATAAGGTGACCGGTATCAAATCCGACTGGGGGGATGACGATGAACGATTTGAGGGCGGATACCGCAAGTATCGCCGAGTTCGCGGCCACGGCAGGGACCATGGCGGCGGAGATGCAGGCCGCAAGCCTCGGCGCAGCCGCCGCGGGCCCTCTGCTGCTCGGGCCGGTCTTCGGGGTGATCGGTGGCGACTTCGTCGCGGCCTTCGCCACGGCGCACGCCGCGCATCTGGCGTCCATCGAGAAATTGTCGGGCGTGCTCGGCGCGATCAGCGCCACCGCCCTCGCGAATGCCGCTGCGTACGAGGGCACCGAGACTGCCACCACGGCCGCGCTCGCCGCGGGCGCCGTCGGGCTGGAGGCCTGACCGTGATCCCCCTCGATCTGCTCACCCGCCCGATCCTCGATCTGCTCGGGGCATTCGGCAGCGGCGTCCTCCCCGCCGGTGGACCCGCCGACGCTCTCCGTGCGTCCTCGGTCGCCATCGACGCGGTACACGACACCGGCCGCACCGGTATCAGCTCGATCTACGGCGACTGGCAGGGCAAGGGCGGCACCGGTGCGATCGTGAAGACCGAGGAGGCACAGCGCGCGACGGTCGCGGTCTCCGATCGCGGCAACGACATGGCCGACGTCGTCGCCGCGGCCTCCGAGATCGTCCGCGCCGGAATGACGCAACTGGAGGAGATCCTGCAGTCGTTCGTCTCCCTCGCGGTCGCGGCCGGACCGGCCCTGGCCACCCCGCCCGGTCAGGCGATGATCGTCGCGGCGGCACTCGACCATCTCGGCCGGGCCACCGCCGCGGTCACGAAAGTGCGGGCCGAACTCGCCGAGCAGACCGGGAAGATGGTCACCCTCACACCGGCCGAAGACATCCCCGCCGCGCCTGCGCCCACCGCGCCGGCGAGCACGACCGCGGCGAGCACGGCGCCCGCCTCTGCGGCCCCCGTCACACCTGTCGGCTCCGACGCCGTGAGCCGCGCGGCGTCCGGGTTCGCGAGTTCGTCGGGAACGTCGCCGATGTCGGGACTGACGAGCATCTCCGCCCCGGCCGCGCATTCGTCGGGCAGGCGCGCGGCGAGCGGTTCGCGACCGGACACCCTCACCGGCAGGTCCGGAGGCTCCGGCCACGCGCCGTCCACCTCGGACCCCGCGCACAGCGGCGAGGGCGTCGAGATCGTCCTGCCCGACGGCAGCACCGCCGTCGCCCCCAACAAGGAAGCGGCCGATGCGGTGCGCAACGCGCTGTCGCAGCAGGGTGTCCCGTACGTCTGGGGCGGGACGTCCCCGGGTGAGGGCCTCGACTGCAGCGGTCTGACGCAGTGGGCGTACGGCGAAGCGGGCGTGGGTCTTCCCCGGCTGGCGCAGGAACAGAACGTCGGCACCGCAGTCGACCCCGGCGACCTCATGCCCGGCGATCTCGCCGTCTGGGACGGTCACGTCGCGATGGTGATCGGCAACGGTCAACTCGTGGAGGCCGGTGATCCCGTGCAGGTCGGCCCGATTCGTACCAGCAACAGCGGCATGGGCTTCTACGGCTTCTACCGACCGACGGAATGACAGGAATCATGTTTCCCCCCACCCCACCACCGGCGGGCACGACGGCCGCAGTCAGCAACCGCTCTGGCACCGTCTCGGTTCGGACCACCGAGCAGGGTCTGCCGCTCGAGCTCCGCATCGATCCGCGCGAACTCCGCTACGGCGGCCAGCGGCTCGCGGACGAGATCCTGACACTCTGCCGGCGCTCGGCGAGGGAGGCCGGGGCGAGGCGGCGCGACGAACTCGCCCGCGACGGCATGCCCGCCGAGATTCTCGACAAGCTCGGTCTGCCCACCCGCTCCGAGGTCGCCGCCGCGCAGGCGATCGAGGACGAGGAAGAACCCACCCCGACGAGTTGGATGCGACCACTGTGAGCGAACACGACATGGATGCGATCGTGGGGCGGGCCACCGAACAGGTGGCACTGCTCGAGGAGGCCCTTGCCGGACTGCGGGCGATCACCGCGCGGGCGTCGAGCGAGTCCGATCAGGTCACCGCCGAAGTCGACGGGAACGGCACGCTGACCGGCCTCTGGATGGACGATTCCATCTCGACGCTCGACGCCCGCGCTCTCGCGACCATGATCACGAGCACCACCCGGGAAGCCGCCCGGCTCGCCACCGAACAACGCACGCGGGTCAGTAGCGCGTTGCAGGACGGGTTCGGGAAGGTGTGACCGTCACGGCGCCGGAAACGGTCAGCACACGGCCCGGGTATAACTTTGGCCGCGGGGTCGATAGGCTTCGCGCCATGGCTGGAGATATCGTCCCGATCGAACTCGGTCTCACCGACGGAGACCTCGTGACACTGTGGGCACCACGGTGGCGTGAGGGCGACGACGAGTGGGAAGCATTCCTGGGTCACGAGGAAGACCTGTACGGATTCGAATCGGTGGCCGAACTGGCCGCCTTCATCCGTACGAACACCGACAACGATCTCGTCGAGCACCCCGCCTGGGGTGTGGTGTCCGGGCTCTCCGCTGCCGAGCTCGAACCCGACGAGAACTTCTGCTTCGACCTGATCGGTGTGCCGGAGCTGGCCGCGAGCGACCCCGACGCTCTGGTCGTGAGCGAGCTCGAAGACACGCTCAACATGGTGCGCAACATCGGTGAGGTCTGCGAACTGGACGTGGTCACCAAGTTCTTCAACGCGAACCCCATCCTGGGCGCGCTCCCCGCCGGCGCCAGCGCTTTCGAGGGACGCGAGGGCGAGGAACTGTGGGCTCAGATCGGCACGGCCATCGCGAAGGGCTGGGATGACGTCCTCGACGCCGTCGACAACATCGTGGCCACCCCGGAGGTGGACGCCGAGGCGGTAGCCGTGGCCGAGGCCGAGCTGGTCGCGGCCGACGAGAACACCGTCGACGTGGACGACGTCGCCGAAGAGGCCGAGGAAGACGAGGAGTTCGTCGCACTCGATCTGGGGAGCACGGAGGAGGAAGAGGAAGAAGAGGACGACACGTTCTGGGGGGCGGTGGGAGTGGACCCCGTCAAGATCATCACGTCTGGGGAAACGTACTTCACCCTCCGGTGCTACCTGGACGACGACGCGATCTTCCTCGGCCGCGACGGCGCGATCTTCGTCTTCACGTCCGAGCGCGCACTGGCCCGGTACCTCGCCGACAACCACGAGCACGCCCTCGCGCAGGTCAGCACGTACGAGGAGATCCAGGTGGCGGCCGTCGACGGGTCGCTCGAGGTGGAGGTCACCGACGAGAACGTGTACGTGCTGCCGGGTCTGGCCGACGACCTCGCTGCGGGGCCGGAATCCGTCGACGCGGACCAACTCGACCTCGCCGTCGAATTGTTCACCGATGCAGCCGATTTCGCCGATGACGATTCGGTGGAAACCGCACTCGCCTCGTCCGAGCCGCTGGGCTGGTACGTCTCGTTCGTCCTCAACCCGGACCCGACGCGGATGGCGCCGAGCGCGCCCTTCGATGCCGAGGCCACGGCGTGGCGGACGCTCGAGCGGGAGTTCGAGGCCCGCCTGCGGAAGGTCTGAGCACCCGCCCTCGGGCGCTCAGCCCACCAGCACCGCGAATCCCGGCTTGATCACCTCGTCGATCAGCTGTAGCCGCTGATCGAACGGGATGAAGGCCGACTTCATCGCGTTGATGGTGTACCGCTCGAGGTCCGTCCAGCCGTAGCCGAACGTTTCGACCAACCGGAGCATCTCCTGGCTCATGCTCGTGTCGCTCATCAGCCGATTGTCGGTGTTGACGGTGACCCGGAACCGCAACCGGGCGAGCAGGTCGAACGGATGGTTCTCGAGTGCGTCCACCGCCCCGGTCTGGACGTTGGAACTGGGACACAGCTCGAGGGGGATCCTCTTGTCCCGCACATAGTTCGCCAGCTTGCCGAGCACCGGGACGCCGTCGTCGCCAATCGTGATGTCGTCGGTGATCCGGACCCCGTGACCGAGTCGGTCGGTGCCGCAGAACGCGATGGCCTCGTGAATGGACGGCAGACCGAACGCCTCACCCGCGTGAATGGTGAAGTGCGCATTGCTGCCCCGCATGTACTCGAAGGCGTCGAGGTGGCGGCTCGGCGGATTGCCGGCCTCGGCGCCGGCGATGTCGAATCCGACGACGCCGCGGTCCCGGAACCGGATCGCCAGTTCCGCGATCTCCCGGGACCGCGCCGCGTGCCGCATCGCGGTGAGCAGGACCCCGACCCGGATGTTCTGGCCACGCACCTCCGCCGCGGACTCCCCCGCCTCGAATCCGAGCAGGACCTGCTCCACCACCTCGTCCAGTGTCAGCCCCTCCTCGAGGTGCTGCTCCGGCGCGAAGCGGACCTCGGCGTAGACCACACCGTCGTCGGCGAGATCCTCGGCGCATTCGCGGGCCACGCGTTCGAGTCCGACCGGCGTCTGCATGACGGCGACCGTGTGCGCGAATGTCTCGAGGTATCTCTCGAGCGAACCGCTGTCGGCGGCCTCGCGGAACCACGTGGCCAGCGCGGGCGCCGTGTCGGCGGGCAGCGCGTCGTAGCCGCAGTCGCGGGCCAGTTCGAGAACCGTCTCGGGCCGGAGTCCTCCGTCGAGATGGTCGTGCAGCAACACCTTCGGCGCTCGGCGCAGGGCCGACAGATCCAGTGCGGTCATGCGTCGACGTTAGCGTGACGGATCCTCGATCCGCTCGATGACGAGCGGCGCGGTGACCGGCGGCGCGTCGGCGACCACCGTCCAGGCTTCGGAAAGTGCGGCTTTCGCGGCGGCGAACCGTTCGGGCGTGTCGGTATGCAGCGTGACGAGCGGGGTTCCCACCGACACGGTCTCCCCCGGCTTCGCGTGCAGTTCGACACCCGCCCCCGCCTGCACCGGTTCGCCCTGCCGGGCACGCCCCGCGCCGAGCCGCCAGGCGGCGAGTCCGACCGCCATGGCATCGAGTCCGCACACCACACCGTCCGACTCGGAGAGCACCACCTCGGTGTGCCGGGCGGTCGGCAGCGGGGCGTAGGGGTCGCCGCCCTGGGCGGAGATCATCTTCCGCCAGCGATCCATGGCCGACCCGTCGCGCAGCTTGTCCGCTGGGTCGACGCCATCGATTCCAGCCGCCTTCAACATTTCTCGCGCGAGTTCGAGGGTCAGCTCCACGACGTCGGACGGGCCGCCCCCGGCCAGCACCTCCAGCGACTCCCGCACTTCGAGGGCGTTGCCCGCGGTGTGACCGAGTGGTGCGTCCATCGCCGTGAGCACCGCCATCGTCCGCACTCCGGCGTCGCTCCCGAGGTCGACCATCGTCTGCGCGAGTTCGCGCGCGTCGTCGAGTTTCTTCATGAACGCACCCGACCCGACCTTGACGTCGAGCACGAGCGCGCCGGTGCCCTCGGCGATCTTCTTGCTCATGATCGAGCTGGCGATCAGGGGAATCGACTCGACCGTCCCGGTGACGTCGCGCAGCGCGTACAACCGCCGGTCCGCCGGTGCCAGATCTGCCCCGGCGGCGCAGACGACCGCTCCGACGGCGGGGTCGGACAGGATCTCGGCCATCTCGGCGGTGTCGAGGTCGGCGCGCCAGCCGGGGATCGACTCGAGCTTGTCGAGAGTTCCGCCGGTGTGCCCGAGCCCGCGCCCCGACAGCTGCGGTACGGCGGCACCACACGCGGCGACCAGCGGAGCGAGCGGCAGCGTGATCTTGTCGCCGACACCACCGGTCGAGTGTTTGTCCACGGTGGGTCTGCCCAGATGGGTGAAGTCGAGGCGGCGACCGGACGAGATCATCGCCGTGGTCCAGCGGCTCACCTCCTCGCGCGTCATCCCGCGGAAGAAGATCGCCATGGCCAGCGCCGACATCTGCTCGTCGGCCACGACACCCCGGGTGAATGCCTCCACCACCCAGTCGATCTCTGCCCCGGACAGTTCCCTGCCGTCGCGTTTGGCGGCGATGATCGACGAGGCGTCATGCATGGCTGATTCTTCCCTTCTCCTCCGGACCGAAAGCGTCCGGTAGCAGCTGTTCCAGTGGTCGCACGCCGGCCCGGTGGTCGACGAGCAGTCCGGGACCACCGTGCTCGAAGAGAATCTGCCGGCAGCGTCCGCACGGCATGAGTATGTCGCCACTCGCGTCACAGCAGGTGAAGGCGATTAATCGGCCTCCGCCGCCCGCAAACAAGTTACCGACCAGTACACACTCGGCGCAGAGCCCCAGACCGTATGAGACATTTTCCACATTGCATCCGACGACGATTCGTCCATCGTCGACGAGCGCCGCCGCGCCCACCGCGAACCCGGAGTAGGGCGCGTACGCCCGCTCCATCACCTCACGCGCGTTGGCGCGCAACAGTTTCCACTCGATCTCGACCATGGTTCCCCATCCAATCATGGAGGCTGAATGGATGCAGAGATTCGCCCGGGACAACCCTATCCGCATTGGAGAGGCAAACCTAACTTCATTTGCAGGGGCGGTACGAACCCCGACTCGAATTAGTTCCCCCGTTTCCGTTGGGTTTAGAGTTCAGAGAAGTCGGTTCAGGATCACGTCGGGTCCCCAGTTGTGGTATGTCCGCAACGCTGCGCAGACTCGACACGTCCACCAATGACGTTGGAGGCACAGCACTCGATGAGTACTACGACTGAAGCCGCTCCGGCCAAGGAGCGCACACGGTCGCTTTACCGGGGCGACCCCGGAATGTGGTCCTGGGTATTGCACCGGATCACAGGCGTAATGACGTTCTTCTTCCTATTCGTGCACGTGCTGGATACCGCGCTGGTGCGTGTGAATCCCGACACGTACGACAGTGTCATCGAGACCTACAAGAACCCGATCGTCGGGCTCATGGAGCTCGCTCTCGTCGCCGCGGTGCTGTACCACGCACTGAACGGCGTCCGGGTGATGCTGGTGGACTTCTGGTCCAAGGGACCGCAGTACCAGCGCCTGATGCTCTGGGTAATCCTCGCGATCTGGTTCCTGGTGATGATCCCGGGCGCCGGCCGCATCTTCTACAACATGTTTGCGGGGCACTGACATGACGACAGAAGCCAAGAGTCTCGGCAAGACCTACGACCGTCCCGCCAGCCTGGACAACCCGCGCTCACCGCGCCGGAGCGCGAAGAACAACTTCGAGCTGTACGCCTGGCTGTTCATGCGGTTCTCCGGGCTCGCCCTGATCTTCCTCGTGCTCGGCCACCTCTTCATCATGCTGATGCTCGACGACGGCGTGCACCGCATCAACTTCGCGTTCGTCGCAGGCCGCTGGTCGAGCCCGTTCTGGCAGTTCTGGGACCTCACCATGCTGTGGCTTGCCCAGCTGCACGGCGGTAACGGACTCCGCACGGTCATCGCGGACTACTCCCGCAAGGACTCCACGCGCTTCTGGCTGACCACGATCCTCGTTCTCTCGATGATCCTGATCATGGGCCTCGGCACGTACGTCATCTTCACCTTCGACCCCAATATCTCGGCGAGCTAGGGGAGCACAGACTTCATGCAGGAACACCGTTATGACGTGGTCATCGTCGGTGCCGGCGGCGCCGGCATGCGCGCAGCGATCGAGGCCGGTCCCCGCGCCCGCACCGCGGTACTGACCAAGCTCTACCCCACCCGCAGCCACACCGGCGCGGCCCAGGGCGGCATGTGCGCCGCACTGGCGAACGTGGAGGAAGACAACTGGGAGTGGCACACCTTCGACACGGTCAAGGGCGGCGACTACCTCGCCGACCAGGACGCCGTCGAGATCATGGCCAAGGAGGCCATCGACGCGGTGCTCGACCTCGAGAAGATGGGTCTGCCGTTCAACCGCACGCCCGAGGGCAAGATCGACCAGCGTCGTTTCGGTGGTCACACCCGCGATCACGGTAAGGCCCCCGTGCGCCGCGCATGTTATGCCGCGGACCGCACCGGTCACATGATCCTGCAGACCCTCTACCAGAACTGCGTCAAGCACGACGTCGAGTTCTTCAACGAGTTCTACGCTCTCGACATCGCGATCACCGAGACCGAGAACGGCCCCGTCGCCACCGGCGTCATCGCCTACGAGCTGGCCACCGGCGAGATCCACGTCTTCCACGCGAAGTCCATCGTGTTCGCCACCGGCGGCTCGGGACGCATGTACAAGACGACGTCCAACGCGCACACCCTCACCGGTGACGGCATGGGCATCATCTTCCGCAAGGGCCTCCCGCTGGAGGACATGGAGTTCCACCAGTTCCATCCGACAGGCCTGGCCGGTCTCGGCATCCTCATCTCCGAGGCCGTGCGCGGTGAGGGCGGCATCCTCCGCAACGCCGACGGCGAACGGTTCATGGAGCGCTACGCCCCCACCATCAAGGACCTCGCACCCCGCGACATCGTCGCGCGGTCGATGGTGCTCGAGGTGCTCGAGGGACGCGGCGCGGGACCGAACAAGGATTACGTCTACATCGACGTGACCCACATCCCGGAGGAAGTCCTCGACGAGAAGCTCCCCGACATCATGGAGTTCTCCCGCACCTACCTCGGTGTGGACCCCGTCAAGGAACCCGTGCCGGTGTACCCCACCTGCCACTACGTCATGGGCGGCATCCCCACCAGGATCAACGGTGAGGTTTTGCGCAACAACGACGAGATCGTCCAGGGCCTGTACGCCGCCGGCGAATGCGCCTGCGTCTCCGTCCACGGCGCCAACCGCCTCGGCACCAACTCGCTGCTCGACATCAACGTCTTCGGACGTCGCGCCGGCATCGCCGCCGCCGAGCACGCTAACAACAGCGAGTTCGTCGACATGCCCGAGACGCCCGAGAAGATGGTCGACGAGTGGATGGCCACCATCCTCTCGGACCACGGCCACGAGCGTGTCGCGGACATCCGCAGCGAACTGCAGCAGTCGATGGACAACAACGCCTCGGTGTTCCGTACCGAAGAGCGCCTCACCCAGGCACTCAAGGACGTGCGCGCCCTCAAGGAGCGCTACAACCACATCACGGTGCAGGACAAGGGCAAGCGCTACAACAGCGATCTGCTCGAGGCCGTCGAGCTCGGCTTCCTCCTCGAAATGGCGGAGGTCACCGTCGTCGGTGCACTGAACCGCAAGGAATCGCGTGGCGGCCACGCCCGCGAGGACTTCCCGGACCGCAACGACGCCGAGTACATGAAGCACACGATGGCATACAAGGAGGGCGACGGCCTGCTCTCCGACATCCGTCTCGACTACAAGCCGGTAGTCCAGACCCGTTACGAGCCGATGGAGCGTAAGTACTGATGAGCGCACCTGCAGTCGACAAGAGCGAGAACAAGTCGGATCTTCCGCCCGTTCCCGAGGGTGCCGTCATGGTCACCCTCAAGATCGCGCGGATGAACCCGGAGTCCGGCGAGGGCCAGCACTGGGACAGCTTCCAGGTGCCGGCGCTGCCGACCGACCGCATGCTGAACCTGCTCCTGTACGTGAAGGGCTACCTCGACGGCACGCTCACGTTCCGCCGCAGCTGCGCCCACGGCGTGTGCGGTTCGGACGCGATGCGGATCAACGGCGTCAACCGCCTGGCCTGCAAGCTCCTCATGAAGGACATGCTGCCCAAGGACGGCAAGCCGGTCACGATCACCGTCGAGCCCATCAAGGGCCTGCCGGTGGAGAAGGACCTCGTCGTCGACATGGAGCCCTTCTTCGACGCGTTCCGCGCCGTGAAGCCGTTCCTCATCACCACCGGCAACGAGCCCACCCGTGAGCGCATCCAGTCGCAGCACGACCGGGCCCGCTTCGACGACACCACCAAGTGCATCCTGTGCGCGTGCTGCACCACGTCGTGCCCCGTGTACTGGAGTGACGGCAGCTACTTCGGTCCCGCCGCCATCGTCAACGCTCACCGCTTCATCTTCGACAGCCGTGACGAGGGCGCGTCGGAGCGTCTCGACATCCTCAACGACAAGGACGGTGTCTGGCGCTGCCGGACCACGTTCAACTGCACCGACGCGTGCCCCCGTGGCATCCAGGTGACGAAGGCGATCCAGGAAGTCAAGCGCGCGCTGCTGTTCGCACGCTGAGTCCGGTCACCGAGCACGTTCCAGGGCGCCCCCGACCACATCCGGTCGGGGGCGCCCTGCGTCGTGCTCGAGCTCACTGTCCGAGCGGCTCCACCGCGGGATCTCCGCGCTAGTGTCGAGAACAGATGCTCCCGACGGACAGTGAGGTTCACATGGCGCAGTCGCTTTCTCCCGCGGTGGTCACGGTCACCGGAGCGGCAGGCAGCATCGGCTACGCGGCGCTCTTCCGGATCGCCGCCGGCGCGATGCTCGGCCCCGACACCCCGATTCGATTGCGGCTCTTGGAGATTCCGTCCGCTGTCGGTGCGGCCGAGGGCACCGCGATGGAGCTCGACGACAGCGCGTTCCCGCTGTTGCGCGACGTCGAGGTCCACGACGACCCGAAGCAGGGCTTCGACGGCACCGACGTGGCGCTCCTCATCGGATCGCGTCCCCGCTCCAAGGGCATGGAGCGCGGTGACCTGCTCGCGGCGAACGGGCAAATCTTCACCGTGCAGGGCCGCGCGATCAACCAGGTTGCGGCCGACGGAGTCCGGGTACTGGTCGTGGGCAACCCGGCCAACACCAACGCGCTCGTCGCCGCGAACAACGCACCCGATGTGCCCGCGGAGCGGTTCACGGCGCTGACCCGGCTCGACCACAACCGCGCGATCGCCCAGCTGGCGAGGCACTCCGGCGCCGCGGTGAAGGACATCAGCCGCGTCGCGATCTGGGGCAACCACTCGGGCACCCAGTACCCCGACATCTTCCATGCGAGGGTGGGGAGCCGGTCCGGCGCCGAGCTCGCCGCCGACCGCGAGTGGCTCACCGGCGATTTCATTCCCACGGTCGCGAACCGGGGCAGCGCGATCATCGAGGCTCGCGGCGCATCGTCCGCGGCGTCCGCCGCCAATGCCGCGATCGACCACGTGCACGACTGGGTACTCGGCACCCCGGAGGACGACTGGACGTCCGTTGCCCTGCCCTCCACGGGGGCGTACGGGGTGCCGGACGGGCTCGTCAGCTCGTTCCCGGTTCGCTCGGTCGACGGGGCCTGGCAGATCGTGGAGGGGCTGGAGATCGACGACTTCTCGCGGAAGCGGATCGATGCGTCGGTGGCGGAACTCGAGTCCGAACGCGACGCCGTCCGGGACATGGGTTTCATCTGACCCCGGGCATCCCTCCCCGCAGCGGTGCGGAGACGTCACGAATACGTGTCGACACGTGTCCGTTTTCGGAACCGGCCCGGTCATCGCATACGCTGCATTTCCGATGATGTGGCGTCGAGTGTGTACCGCGGTCGTGTCCGGAACCCTGCTGGCCGGACTCTCGGTGAGCGCTGCCGGGGCGATTCCGCCGGCGGTCCCCGCCTCCCCCACGTCGGTGCCGTTCACCACCCCGAACACCGACGACTGCCCGCACCGGTCGGCCCCGGCCCCGGCCGTCGACATGTCGGAGGTGCCGCAGCCGGGTGATCCGGCGCCGACGGCCGTATCGGTGCCCGACGAGCCGGTCGGCGGGCCGCGGCTCGCCGAATGCGGAGTGAGCCTGCCCGACGGCGCACCGGCGTTGCCCGCCGACATCGTGGCGTCCGGCTGGGTGCTGGCGGACATCGACAGCGGCGAGGTTCTCGCGGCGAAGGACCCGCACGGCCGGTACCGGCCGGCGAGCACCATCAAGATGCTGCTCGCTCTCGTCGCGCTCGACGAGCTGGATCTCGACAAGACCGTCACTGCCACCGCCGAAGACGCCGCCGTCGAGGGCAGTGCGGTCGGGATCGGCAAGAACGGTCAGTACACGAACCGGCAGCTGATGCAGGGTCTGGTCATGGCGTCCGGCAACGACGCGGCGCACCTCCTCGCCCGGCAACTCGGCGGCGACGCGGCAACCGTCGAGAAGATGAACCACCTCGCCGACACCCTCGGCGCCCACGACACGAGAACCGCGACCCCGTCGGGGCTCGACGGTCCCGGCATGAGCAGCTCGCCGTTCGACCTCGCGCTCATCTTCCACACCGCGATGAAGAACCCGACGTTCGCGGAGCTGATCTCCACGGAGACGGTCCAGTTCCCGGGATTCCCCAAGGATCCCGCGATCCCGGACGATCAGGACCGCCCCCCGTTCGCGCTCGCGAACGACAACCAGCTGCTCTACAACTACCCGGGCGCACTGGGCGGCAAGACCGGATACACCGACGATGCCCGCCATACGTACGTCGGCGGCGCCGATCACGACGGTCGCCGTCTGATGGTGACGCTGATGGGAGCCGAGGCCCAGCCGATCCGGACGTGGGAACAGGCGGCGCGTCTGCTGGACTACGGTTTCGCCCTCGACCGCGACGCAGGGGTGGGGTCACTGGAAGACCTGTACCCGGCCGAGAACAGCTCCGACGCGGTGCTTGCCGCACCGCCGCAACAGGATTCGGCCGCCGCGACGTCTTCCGTCGTCGCGTCCGGTTCCGATCATCCCGACAACACGCTGGTTCTGCGGGCGGGCATCGGAATCGTCGGGGCGGCCGTCGTTCTCGTGCTGGTGCTCTGCGCGCGCCGGCTGTCGCGGCGGCGCTGACGGGCCCCGCTCGGCTCAGTGCTTGTTGCGGGTGAACAGTCCGGACAACCCCAGCGCGGCAAGGGCGCCCACTCCGACCAACGCGATGCCTCCACGCACACCCGGACCTTCGTGGACCTCGATCCGCGGGGTGATGACGGCCGGATCCGGCGGCGGCACGAACGCGAGCTCCATGCTGGCCTTGGTGGTCGCGGCCCACGCCGTGCAGAAGAGCAGCATCCGGGACGTCAGGTAGATGAACACGAGCAGGCCGATGATCGGGC
This sequence comes from Rhodococcus sp. NPDC056960, assembly GCF_042674125.1. NCBI lineage: Bacteria > Bacillati > Actinomycetota > Actinomycetes > Mycobacteriales > Nocardiaceae > Rhodococcus > Rhodococcus sp. NPDC056960. Next base: position 51,361 of record NZ_JBHURF010000005.1, read on the forward strand.
CGAACGCCACGCCTGCCGGACCCGCGGTGACGGCCGTGAGGTAGATGGCCCCGACCTGCTTGAAGATCTCGAACACCACGGCCGCGAGCAGCGCGGCCTTGATCGCACTGCGGAACGTCACCGGCTCCCGGGGCAGTCGGGCGATCACCCAGGCGAACACCGCCCACGTCGCGACCAGCGAGAGCACGGCCGACAGTGCGCGTAACCCGGCGTCGATGCCGGGCACCTCGTCGAGGTTGAGGAACTCGACCACGGTCCGCGCGACGGGACCGCTGCTCAGCGCGGACGATCCGATCGAGACGACCATCGCCAGGCCCAGCCCGAGCAGTGCGGCGGCGTCGCCCAGCTTGGTGCGCACGAATCCCTGCGACTCGCGTTGGCTCTCCCACATCGCCGTCAGCGCATCACGCAGGTTGGCCATCCACCCCAGGCCCGCGTACGCGGCACCGAGCAGACCGAGAATACCGACGCTGGCACGGGAGGCGATTGCCGAATCGATGACGGTGTTGAGCGTGTCACCGAGACTTCCGGGAACATTCTTGGTGATGGCGTCCTGCAGTTCCTGCAGCAACTCCGGCTGACCGGCGAGGACGAAACCGGCGATGGCGAACGCGACCATCAGGATCGGAATCAGTGCGAGCACACTGAAATACGTGATTCCCGCCGCGTAGTAGTCGCCCTTCTGCTGCTGGTACCGCTGGGCGGCCCGCATCAGATGGTCGAACCAGGGGCGCGCTGCCCGCTGCCTCTCGAGAAAACTCGGTTCGTCAGCCACAGTGCTATCCCTTCGGTGTCAGGAACCCTACCTTCTCGTACACGGCCGCCAGGGTCTGCGACGACACTTCACGGGCGCGGTGGGCGCCCGCCGCGATGACCCGGTCGAGCTCCGCCTCGTCCGAGAGGTAACCCTCCACTTTCGCCTTCAACGGTGTCACGAATTCGGCGAGAACGTCGGCCGTATCGGTTTTCAGATCGCCGTAGCCCTTGCCCTCGTACCCGGCCACCAACGTCTCGACCGGGGTGCCGGACAGCGCCGACTGGATCGTGAGGAGGTTGCTCACACCGGGCTTGGCCTGCGGGTCGTAGCGGATCTCGCGTTCGTTGTCGGTGACCGCGGACTTGATCTTCTTCGCCGACACCTTGGGGTCGTCGAGGAGATTGATCAAGCCGGCCGGGCTGGGACCGGACTTGCTCATCTTCGACGTCGGATCCTGCAGGTCGTAGATCTTGGCGGTGCCCTTGATGATCTGCGCCTCGGGAATGACGAACGCCTTCCCGAACCGCGTGTTGAACCGCTGCGCGAGGTCGCGGGCCAGTTCGAGGTGCTGACGCTGGTCCTCGCCGACGGGGACCCGCTGCGGGCGGTAGAGCAGGATGTCGGCGGCCATCAGCACCGGATACGTGAACAGCCCGACGCTCGCGTTCTCACTGCCCTGCTTCGCCGACTTGTCCTTGAACTGCGTCATCCGGCTGGCTTCGCCGAAACCGGTGATGCAGTTGAGAACCCATGCGAGCTGCGCGTGCTCGGGAACCTGACTCTGGACGAACAGGGTGGCGCGGTCGGGGTCGATCCCGAGCGCCAGCAACTGCGCCGCCGCGATCTTCGTGCGGCGGCGCAGCTCCTTCGGATCCTGCGCCACCGTGATCGCGTGGAGGTCGGGGATGAAGTAGAACGCGTCGAAGTCGTCCTGCAGCGGCACCCACTGCTGCAGCGCACCCAGGAAGTTGCCGAGGTGGAACGAGTCGGCGGTGGGCTGGATGCCGGAGAGCACCCGCGGTTTCGCGGTGGGTTTCTGAGCTGCAGGGGTCGACATGAGTACTGATCTTTTCACGTGGGCCGTGACGACACGAATCAGATACCGCCCGTCACCGGTACTGGACGGTGACCGGCGCGTGATCGGACCACCGCTGGTCGTAGGTTTCGGCACGTTCGACGACGGCCTGCTTGGCGCGCTCCGCCAGTTCCCGGGTGGCGATCTGGTAGTCGATCCGCCAGCCGGAGTCGTTGTCGAACGCCTTCCCGCGGTACGACCACCACGAGTACGGGCCCGCGACGTCGGGATTCAGCTGACGGACCACGTCGGTCCAGTGCGCATCGTCCGCGAACAGCGCCGACATCCACTCCCGCTCGTGGGGCAGGAACCCGGAGTTCTTCTTGTTCGTCTTCCAGTTCTTCAGGTCCAGTTCGGTGTGGGCGATGTTCCAGTCGCCGCAGACCACGACGTGCCGTCCCGCCGCGGCGGCGGTGCGTGCGGTGTCGGTGAGGTACCGGGCGAAGGAGTCCATGAACCGCTCCTTCTCCTCCTGCCGCGGTGTCTGGGCCTCCCCGGAGGGCAGGTACAGACTCGCCACGGTCAGGTCGTCGAAGTCGGCCTCGAGGTACCGGCCTGCGGCCGCGAACTCGTCGTCACCGTGGCCTACCCGGAACGCGTCGGCCGGCCTGCGGGACAGGATCGCGACGCCGTTGCGTCCCTTCGACGACGGTTCCGCGGACACCAGGTTCCATCCGCCCTCCAGGGCGGGCGCGAGCGTCTCGGCCAGTTGCTCGTCGGACGCCCGGGTCTCCTGCAGACACACGACGTCGGCCTCCGTGCGCTCGATCCACTCGGTGAGCCCCTTGCGGGCGGCGGCGCGAACGCCGTTGACATTGACGGTGGTGATGATGTGTGGCACGGCAAGCACCGTAGCGGACGCGTACGACAGCGCGGCTACCGAGACGAACGGGCGCTGCGGCGTTCCATCGCGACCGCCACGGTGAGAACCACGAGACCCGCGACGGCGAGCAGCGCACCCACCGCGGCGGGCGCGGTGTAGCCGTAGCCGGCCGTGATGACGACGCCGCCGATCCACGCCCCGAACGCGTTCGCGATGTTGAGTGCCGCGTGGTTGAGCGAGGCGGCGAGGGTCTGCGCGTCGGCGGCGACGTCCATCAGCCGGGTCTGCAGTCCGGGCACCATCGACGCTCCCGCCGCACCGACGAAGAACACGAGCAGCAGCGCCGTGTACGGGTTGTGGGAGGCGGTCACGAAGATCCCGAGCAGCACCCCGAGCGCGGTCATCGAGGCGAACAGGCCGGGAATCAGCGCCCTGTCGGCGAGCTTGCCGCCGATCAGATTGCCTGCGACCATGCCCAGCCCGTAGATCATCAGGGCCAGCGGCACCAGCGACCGTGACAGTCCGGCGACGTCGGTGAGCGTGGTGCTGATGTATGTGTAGACGGCGAACATGCCACCGAAACCGACCATGCCGATGATCAACGTCATCCACACCTGCGGGCGGCGCAGGGCACCGAGTTCGGTGAGGGGATTCGTCATCCGCATGGCGGCGAGCGCGGGCACCCACGACCAGATCGCCCCCAGGGTCACCACACCGATCACCGCGACCAGGGCGAAGGCGCTGCGCCAGCCGAGCGACTGGCCCAGCCACGAGGCGACGGGCACGCCGACGACGTTGGCCACCGACAGTCCCATCATGACCAGCGCGACCGCCCTGGCCCGCCGGCCGCGGTCCGCGAGGTGCGCCGCGACGAGGGCCGCGACACCGAAATAGGCGCCGTGCGGGAGGCCCGCCACGAACCGTGCAACCATCAGCACCCCGTAGTTCGGTGCGAACACGGTGGCGGCGTTGCCGATCGTGAACGCTGCCATCAACGCGATCAGCAGCGTCTTGCGGGGCACCCGCGCGGTCAGGGCCGCGATGAGCGGCGCACCGACGACCACGCCCAGCGCGTACGCCGAGATGACGTGCCCGGCGATCGGCTCGGTGATGCCGAGGCTCGACGCCATCTCGGGCAACAGGCCCATCGCCACGAACTCGGTGGTCCCGATCCCGAAGCCGCCGAGAGCCAGCGCGATCATGGCGAGCGTGCGGACGGACGGATGCTGGGCGACGACACCGACGGGACCGGACGGGCGGGCAGGCGCGGAAGTAGTCACGAAGAAGAGTCAACGACCGCACCCCGGGATCTCTTCCCGCGTCCGCCGTGGGGTGAGCACACTCACTTCCCCGGCGCACCTCCCCGGGAGACGACGAACGGGACGCCCCGACGTGGGGAGCGTCCCGTTCCGTACTGCCGTCGTGCGGTGTCTACTGCTCGGCGATCGCCTTCTGGAGATTGATGTCCAGCGTGCCGAGGAACTCCTCGGTGGTGAGGTAGCCCTGGTCGCCGCCGACCAGCATCGCGAGGTCCTTGGTCATCTGGCCGCCCTCGACGGTCCTGATGACCACGTCTTCGAGTTCCTGCGCGAAGCCGATGACGTCGGGGGTGTTGTCCAGCTTGCCGCGGTGTTCGAGTCCACGGGTCCACGCGAAGATCGACGCGATGGGGTTGGTGGACGTCGGCTTGCCCTGCTGGTGCTGACGGTAGTGACGCGTCACGGTGCCGTGCGCGGCCTCCGCCTCACACGTCTTTCCGTCCGGGGTCAGCAGCACGGAGGTCATGAGACCCAGCGAACCGAAGCCCTGCGCGACGGTGTCGGACTGGACGTCGCCGTCGTAGTTCTTGCAGGCCCAGACGTAGCCGCCCTCCCACTTGAGCGCCGACGCGACCATGTCGTCGATGAGGCGGTGCTCGTAGGTGAGGCCCGCCGCGTCGAACTCCGGCTTGAATTCGGTCTCGTAGACGTGCTGGAAGATGTCCTTGAACGCGCCGTCGTACGCCTTGAGGATGGTGTTCTTCGTCGACAGGTACACCGGGTAGTTCTGCTGCAGGCCGTAGTTGAGCGAGGCGCGCGCGAAGTCCTCGATGGACTTGGTGAAGTTGTACTGACCCTGGACGACGCCGCCGCCCTCGGGGAAGTTCACCAGTTCGTGCTCGATCGGCTCGCTGCCGTCCTCGGGCGTGTAGGTGATCATCACCTTGCCGGGACCGGGGACCTTGAAGTCGGTGGCGCGGTACTGGTCACCGAAGGCGTGACGGCCGATGATGATCGGCTTGGTCCAGCCCGGAACCAATCGCGGAACGTTGGAGATGATGATCGGCGCGCGGAAGATCGTGCCACCGAGGATGTTGCGGATCGTGCCGTTGGGCGACCGCCACATCTTCTTGAGGCCGAACTCCTCGACGCGCGCCTCGTCCGGGGTGATGGTCGCGCACTTGACGCCGACGCCGTGCTTCTTGATCGCGTTGGCGGCGTCGACGGTCACCTGGTCGTCGGTCTCGTCCCGGTACTCGATGCCGAGGTCGTAGTACTCCAGATTCACATCCAGGTAAGGATGGATCAGCTTGTCTTTGATGAACTGCCAGATGATGCGTGTCATCTCGTCGCCGTCGAGTTCGACGACGGTGCCCTCAACCTTGATCTTGGACATGGGTGCTTCGCGTCCTCCTAGGAAGATTCCCTGGTTACACGGTTGCGGGCGCACTTCCTGAGTGGGTCCGCGAACGGTTCGCTTATCAAACGTAGACGGTCACAGCGGCCCCTGGGAGACCGCGCTTTAACAAGACAAGCGTACTGCTATGCGCCGGGCCCGCAACCCACGGGGCGCCGGAAGCCACCCCTACCGACGGGTAACTTTTGCCTGCTCGTGGCCCTGATCGGTGCCGTTTCCGGTCGTTCGACCCCAGCCGCTAAGATTCACCACAGGTCATGAGTGCCAGCAACGAGCCCCGGCTAGCTGGCCGGCAACCCTCCACCGCGGTGGGGTGCCCCGGGTGATGACCTGGTTCCCTGATTCATACAACAGTCGGGTGACAAGCGCGGGTCCGACATCGGAGGTTCATGATGTGTTGTTGTTGTCGTAGATAGACCCCAGACAAGCCCTGCGCGCGAACGGACAGCTCGTCGTCCGCGCCTCGTCAGACCACTGGAGTAGACAGCACATGACCGAGAACTGGTCGTTCGAGACCAAGCAGATCCACGCCGGGCAGACGTCCGACGCGACCACCAAGGCGCGGGCGCTGCCGATCTACCAGACCACCTCGTACACGTTCGACAGCACCGATCACGCTGCCGCGCTGTTCGGTCTGGCCGAACCGGGCAACATCTACACCCGCATCATGAACCCCACGCAGGACGCGGTCGAGCAGCGCATCGCGGCCCTCGAAGGCGGCGTCGCCGCGCTTCTGCTCGCGTCGGGTCAGGCCGCCGAGACGTTCGCGATCCTGAACCTCGCCGAGGCCGGCGACCACATCGTCTCCAGCCCGCGGCTCTACGGCGGCACGTACAACCTCTTCCACTACTCGCTGCCCAAGCTCGGCATCGAGGTCTCGTTCGTCGACGACCCCGACGACCTCGAGCAGTGGCGCGCCGCCGTCCGCCCCAACACGAAGGCGTTCTACGGCGAGACCATCTCCAACCCGCGCAACGACGTCCTCGACCTGCCCGGCATCTCCGGGGTCGCGCATCAGCACGGCATCCCGCTGATCGTCGACAACACGGTGGCCACCCCCTACCTGATCCGACCCCTCGAGCACGGCGCGGACATCGTGGTGCACTCCGCCACCAAGTACCTCGGCGGGCACGGCACCGCGATCGCCGGGGTCATCGTCGACGGCGGCACGTTCGACTGGACCCAGGGCCGCCACAGCAACTTCACCACGCCCGACCCGAGCTACCACGGTGTCGTCTTCTCCGAACTCGGACCGCCCGCGTTCGCCCTCAAGGCACGCGTGCAGCTGCTGCGCGACCTCGGCTCGGCGGTCTCCCCGTTCAACGCGTTCCTCATCGCGCAGGGCCTCGAGACCCTCAGCCTGCGCATGGAACGCCACGTGTCGAACGCGACCGCGGTCGCCGAGTACCTCGACGCCCGGCCGGATGTCGTATCCGTCGGATACGCCGGGCTCACGTCCTCGCCCTGGCACGAGCGGGCGAAGCAGATCGCCCCGAGAGGCGCGGGCGCCATCGTGACGTTCGAGCTCGCCGGCGGCATCGACGCGGGCAAGAAGTTCGTCAACGCGCTCACCCTGCACAGCCACGTCGCGAACATCGGCGACGTCCGGTCACTGGTGATCCACCCGGCGTCCACCACGCACTCCCAGCTGACCCCCGAGGAGCAGGCCGCGAGCGGCGTCACTCCCGGACTGGTCCGGCTGGCTGTCGGCATCGAAGGGATCGACGACATCATCGCCGATATCGAGACCGGACTTACGGCGGCGGCATCTTGACAGTGAGCGCAATACAGAACCTGCCCGTGGCGGACGGACGTCTCGGCACCCTGGACATCGGCCCCCTCGAACTCGAGAGCGGAGAGGTCCTCCCCTCGGTGACGCTCGCCGTGCAGCGGTGGGGTGAGCTGTCCCCGAACCGGGACAACGTGGTGCTCGTCGAGCACGCCCTCACCGGTGACTCCCACGTCACCGGACCCGTCACCGACGAGCACCCCTCCCCCGGCTGGTGGACGGGAATGGTCGGGCCCGGCGCGCCGATCGACACCGACGAGTGGTGTGTCGTCGCCACCAACGTCCTGGGTGGCTGCCGCGGCACCACCGGTCCCGGTTCGATCGCCGAGGACGGTCGCCCGTGGGGCAGCCGCTTCCCGGAGATCTCCATCCGCGACCAGATCGCCGCCGAGAAGAAGTTCACCGACCTGCTGGGCATCGAGAAGCTGGCGTCCGTCGTCGGTGGTTCGATGGGCGGAATGCGCGCACTCGAGTGGGCCGTGACCTACCCGGACCGGATCGCGTCCGCGCTCGTCCTCGCCGTCGGCGCCCGCGCGACCGCCGACCAGATCGGCACGCAGACCACCCAGATCGAGGCCATCACCAGCGACCCCGACTGGCAGGGCGGCGACTACCACGGCACCGGCCGGATCCCGCGCTCCGGATTGCGCATCGCCCGGCGGATCGCGCACCTCACGTACCGCACCGAGAGCGAGCTCGACTCCCGGTTCGCGAACTCTCCGCAGGACGACGAGGACCCGTGGCGCGGCGGACGGTACTCCGTCGAGAGCTACCTCCAGCACCAGGCGGACAAGCTGGTCGGCCGGTTCGATCCGGGCACCTATGTACTCCTGTCGGAGGCCATGAACCGCCACGACGTGGGCCGCGGTCGCGGTGGTATCGCCGCCGCACTGAGCACGATCACCGCACCCGTGATCGTCGGCGGAGTCGACTCCGACCGCCTCTACCCGATCCGCCTGCAGGAGGATCTGGCCGACGACATCCCCACGTGCGACGGCCTGCGGGTCCTCAATTCACGGGACGGCCACGACGGGTTCCTCACCGAGGCCGCGGCGGTCGCGAAGCTGCTGTCCGAAACGATGCAGCTGGCACGCGCCGGGCGCTGACCCCGGCGCGGGACGACGCCCGCTCGGACCGCTAGTCGGTGCCGAGCGGGTCGATCGACACGGCCAGCCACACGATCGCGCCGCCGACGGCCACGAGTGCGCCCACGTCGAAAGGCTTGCTGCGCACCGCGAGCAGCCCCACCCGCTCCGACGGCATCGTCAACCGGAAGACCGCCGCCAGGAGGGTGGCGACGCCGAACACGAAGGCTCCTCGCCGCCACCGATCCGCGAGCACGAACCCGACGGCCACCACGATGACGACGAGGACTGCCAGCATCGGCAGGTTCTTCTTCGCGAACTGCCCCCAGTCGGCCATCTCAGCCGAGAGACGCTGCGACACGCTCGGCCCGCTCCACGACGTTGGTCAGCAGGAAGGCCCGGGTGAGCGGTCCGACACCACCGGGGTTCGGCGACAGGAAACCGGCGACCTCGGCGACGTCCGCCGCCACGTCGCCGCGCAGTCCGTCCTCGGTGCGGCTCACACCCACGTCGAGTACCGCCGCGCCGGGCTTGACCATGTCGGCCGTCACCAGCCCGGGGACACCGGCCGCCGCGATCACGATGTCGGCGCGGCGCACCTCGGCGGCGAGATCCCGCGTCTTGGTGTGACAGAGGGTGACGGTGGCGTTTTCGCTGCGCCGGGTGAACAGCAGACCGATCGGCCGGCCGACCGTGATTCCGCGGCCGACCACGACGACGTTCGCGCCCGCGATCGGCACCTCGTAGCGGCGCAGCAGGTGCAGGATTCCGCGCGGCGTGCACGGCAGCGGCGCTTCCTTGCCGAGCACCAGCCGGCCCAGGTTGACCGGGTGCAGGCCGTCGGCGTCCTTGTCGGGGTCGATGCGCTCGAGGGCGGCGTTCTCGTCGAGCTGCTTCGGCACGGGGAGCTGCACGATGTATCCGGTGCAGTCCGGATTCGCGTTGAGCTCGTCGATGGTGGCGTCGAGCTTGTCCTGCGTGATGTCGCCGGGCAGATCGCGGCGGATCGAGGTGATCCCGACCTTGGCGCAGTCGTTGTGCTTGCCGCGCACGTAGGCGGCCGACCCCGGGTCGTCGCCCACCAGAACGGTGCCGAGACCGGGCGTGATGCCCTTGTCCTTCAGGGCGCTCACCCGCACCTTCAGGTCTTCGAAGATTTCGTCGCGGGTCGCCTTGCCATCGAGGATCGTTGCAGTCACGTGCCCCATTCTCTCAGGTTCGCCAGACCCGCGTCAGGTCGGTTCCACCATGAGGCCGTTGGCTGTCGCGTAGGCGATGGCCTGGGTGAGTTCGATCTGCGCCTTGTCCAGTGAGGCCGCCGTCCACAGGTTCGCGTCGACGTGGGCTCCACGCAGGTCGGCACCGTCGAATTTCGCGCCACCGGTGCGGGCGCCGAGCAGGTCCGCCGAGCGGAGCACGGCCCGCCGGAGGTCGGTGCGGACGAGGTTGGCTTCCCGGAACCGGCAGTCCGTGAGATCGAGTCCGCGCAGGTCCGCGCCGCCGAGCGACACGAGCGTGAAGTCGCATTCGTCGAACACCATCGGGCGCAGCCTGCAGTGGTCGAATTCCGATCCGAGGAAGCTGCAGTTGCGGAACTCGCTGTGCCACAGCGTCGTTCTCGTGAACGAACAGGACCGGAACGCCGTACCCACGTGATGCGACTCGGCGAGGTCTGCCCCGGTGAAATCGCAGTCGGTGAAGATCACCGACTCGGTGCGGAGTTCACTCAAGTCGGCGTCGCGGAAATTGCATTTCGTGTAGTGCCGTCGCTGCCAGTTCTGCGCGGGGAGCCGGGCGTCGCCGTAATCCTCACCCACCACTTCTTCCACCGGATCCATGCGTCCATCATGCCGCGCCGCGGTGGGGCCCTAAGCTGTGCGGGTGTTCCGAGTGATGTTCCACGAACCCCGAATCCCACCCAACACCGGCAACGCCATCCGCATGGTGGCGGGCACCGGTTGCGAACTGCACCTGGTGGGCCCACTCGGATTCGACCTGTCCGAACCGAAACTCAAACGAGCCGGGCTCGACTACCACGACCTGGCGTCGGTGACCGTGCACGAGAACCTCGAGGCGGCCTGGGCTGCGATGCGGCCGGAGCGGGTGTACGCGTTCACCGCCCACGCCACCGTCTCGTACGCCGACATCGCGTACCAGCCCGGCGACGTCCTGCTGTTCGGCCCGGAACCCACCGGACTGTCCGCGGAGGTGCTGGCCGACCCGCACGTCACGGAGCGGCTCCGCATCCCGATGCTGCCCGGCCGGCGCTCCCTGAACCTGTCCAACGCCGCCGCCCTCGTCACCTACGAGGCGTGGCGCCAGCACGGATTCAGCGGCGCGGCCCGGTAACCGCGGCCGCGCCGGCACCGAGGGCGATGTCCAGGAAGTCGCGTGCGGCGCCCTGCACCCCGCGCACCGGATCCCACACCGCGGACAGGCGGCGCGGCATGCTCAGCCCCTCCACCTGAACGGAGGCCAGGCGGCCGTCCGTCAGATCGGCGGCCACCGCGAGGGACGACAGCACCGCCGGCGCATTGCCCGCGACGACCGCCGCCTTCACGGCCGTGCACGACGTCAACTCCAGCAACGGCGGGACACACTGCGGCACCGCGTTCTCCAGCGTGGTGCGTGTTCCGGAACCGGACTCCCGCTGGATCATCGGCGTCGCGGCGAGTTCGGACACCGGAATCGGTGACCGGCGCACCCATTCGTGCTCCGGCGGCACCACGACCACCAGATGGTCGCGGCCGATCTCCCGCACCTGCAGTCCCGCCGGAATGTCCGGGCCCTCGACGAAACCGAGATCCGCCTCACCGGACAGCACCCGTGCGGTCACCTCCGACGAGTTCAGCAACCGCACGTTGGTCACCACGTTCGGGTACTTGCGCCGCATCGCGACGGTCCATCCGGGGACCAGGTACTCGGCGATCGTCATGCTGGCCGCCACCGTCAGTCCGGCTTGCCGCTCGCCGCGCAGGGCGGCGACCCCGGACGCCAGTTCCTCGGCCGTGGCGAGGATGTGGCTCGCCCATTCCAGGATCAAGGCGCCCTCCGACGTGGGTCGCACCCCGCTCGCGCCGCGACTGAACACCTTGATGCCGAACTGGCGCTCGGCGGACCGCACACGTGCACTGACGGCCTGCTGGCTGAGCCCGTGTTCGCGGCCCGCCGCGCCCATGCTCCCGAGCCGCTCGACGGACAGCAGGACGTCGAGGGCACCGAGTTCGGGGACACGGGGAGACAGCGGCACAACCCAAGGCTAGTCCCACAAACGCGATTTGTGGGCATTCAACGACAAGCCTTCTACCGGCCACGACGATGCCGCGGCAGGCTTCTGGTATGACCCCGAATTGGTTCGCAGCAGTGATGGGCACCGGCATCGTCGCAGTCGTCGCCGCGGCTTTTCCCGCCGACGTTCTCGTGGCCCGCACGGTCGCCGAGATCTTCTGGCTGATCGCCGTGACGCTGCTCACCGGGCTGACGACCGCACTCGCGCGGCACTGGATTCTTCGCCGCTACGACGCCCTCGCGGACGCCCGGAGCCACACGATGTTCCCGTTCTACGGCGCGGTGGCGATGGCTGTACTGACCGTCGGTGCCGCCACCGGATCGGCGGGCCACGAACTGCTCGGCGGTGCCGCCGTCGCCGTCGCGGCCATCCTGTGGACGATCGGGACCGCGCTCGGGCTCGTCACCTTCGCCGTCATGGCCCGCAGGCTGACCCGGCCGCACCAGGTGGCCCCGGCGCCGTCCTGGCTCATGCCCGTCGTGCCGCCCATGGTGTCGGCCGCCACGGGGTCCGCACTGGTCCGGCATCTCGCGGACGGCGCACCGCGGATCGCGCTGCTGGTGCTCTGCTACGCACTGTTCGCCCTCGCGCTGAGCGCGGCGCTGACCGTCGCCGCCGTCGTCGGGAGCCACCTGGTGCGCAACGGCCTCCCCGACATCCCGCTCGTTCCCACGCTGTGGATTCCGCTCGGCGTCATCGGACAGTCGGTGGCGGCGATCAATCTGCTCGGCGGCGCCTCCGGCCAGGCCTGGCTGCATTCGGTGGGTGTGGTCTACGGGACCACGGTCGGCGCGCTCGGTGTCGTCACCCTCGCGACGCTCGTCACCGTGACCGCCGGCGCGTTTCGGCGCGGGCTGACGTTCGCACCGAGCTGGTGGAGCTTCACCTTCCCGGTCGGCACGTGCGCGCTGGGCGCGAACTCGCTGGGCGTCGCACTGGATTCGGTCGTGATCGTGGGCGCAGGCGTGACCCTGTGGTGCGCGCTGCTCCTGATCTGGGGCACCGTCGCCGTCAACACGCTGCGGCACGTCACCGGACTACTCGGCGAGCGCGTCGCCCGGGACCGGGTCCACGCCTACGGCGCAGCCCGCTGACCACCCGTCAGGCGCCCGACTCGACGGGCCGCCCGGACTGCATCCACGCGGACGTCCCGCCCGCGACCGACACGGCGTTGATTCCCCGCGCATTCAGGTACTCCGCGGCCTGCAGGCTCCGGCCACCCACCGCGCAGATCACGTAGACGACCTCGGCGTCCGGGATCTCGTCCACCCGCGCAACGAACTCGCTGAGCGGGATCAGCGTCACACCGGGAACCCGCGCCTGCGCGTACTCGTCGGCCTCGCGCACGTCGATGACGGGGGCACCCGACGCCAACGCACCGTCCAGGGCCTTCAGGTCGACTTCGATCATGGGGTCTTCGCCTCTTCTCGTTCCGGCGCCGGGCCCGGCGGGGGGCTGGGCTGCCTGTTGGACATCCGGCGCAGACGGTACGCGCCGTACCCGATCAGTGCGATGACGGCCACGAATCCGAACCAGGGAATCAGCGCTCCCACGACCACGGCGCCGCCCTTGATCGCGGACAGCAGGGCGTTCCAACCCGCGACGACGCCTTCCCAGAAGTTGTCCGGACCGGGACTGGGTTGTGCGGCATCGGTGGCGGTGACGTCGATCGTGAGCGTCGCCAGCGCCACCTGGTCGCTCAGCGACCGCTTCTGGGCGGTCAGACTGTCGAGTTCGCCCTGACGCTCCGACAGTGCACGCTCGGCCTCGATCAGATCCGCCGTGTTGGCCGCCGACGTGATGAGGGCCTGCAAGCGGGTGACGGACGCCGTCAAGGCTCCGATCCGGGCGTCGAGGTCCTGCGACTGCATCGTCACGTCGCTCTTCGTGACGCTGACGCTGGTGACCTTGCCGAGTCGACGCAGATCGTCCAGCGTCCGGGTGAGCGAATCGGCGGGCACGCGGATGGTCAGGGAACTGCTCGCGTCCTGGTCGTCGGAGCCCGGCTGTTCGGTGAGCTGGTCGACGCGCCCGCCCAGATCGTCGACCTCGTCCACGATCTGCCTGCCGACGGCCACCGGGTCGTCGGCGGTGATCGCGACCTGGCCGGTGATGATCTCCTGCCGGTCGGTGGGTGCCTGATCCTTCGCGGGTTGCTGGACCGCGCCACCGATTTCCATCCCGCTCGGGTTCCCCGTCGCGGGGGCGGGCGACGGCTGGGAAGAATCGCTTCCGGAACCACTACACCCCGCAAGCGCCAGGGTGGCCACGACGATCGCCGACAAGACGTATCTCCTCATGTCCGAATGCTAGCGGTGCGCGCTCACCGGAAGTCCCGGGATTTGGCGGACACCCGCAGATCCATCAGCTGCAACCGATCCGCCACCACCGTCACCGCCCCCTCCGCGTTCTGCACCCTGCCGCGGATCAGCAGTGCGGGTGCCGTGTTGGCGAGCTTGCGGTACTTCGCCCACAATCCCACCGAACACACCACATTGACCATCCCGGTCTCGTCCTCGAGGTTGATGAACGTGACTCCCGCCGCCGTCGCCGGGCGCTGCCGGTGGGTCACCGCCCCTCCCACCAGAACCCGGTCGCCGTCGGGGACATCGAGCAGGTGCGCCGCCGGGACCACCCCGAGCGCGTCGAGTTGCGGACGCAGGAACTGGGTGGGGTACGTGTCCGGGGACACCCCGGTGGCCCACACGTCGGCCGCGGCCAGTTCGAGATCGCTCATCCCCGGCAGGGTCGGCGCGCGGGTGGACGCCCCGATCCCCGGCAGCCGGTCGCGGCGCTCCCCCGCCGCGGCGCCCGCCGCCCACAACGCTTCCCGCCGGGACAACCCGAAACTGTCGAGAGCACCCGCGGTAGCCAGCGATTCGGCCTGCGCCGTGCTCAGTTCCACCCGGCCGGTGAGGTCGAGGAACGACGTGTACGGCCCTCCGTCGCCGCGGGATTCGACGATCCGCTCGGCCAGCGCGGTCCCGATGTGCCGCACCTCCCCGAGCCCGAGACGCACCTCCGTTCCATCCGCCTCGACGGTGGCGTGCGCGAGACTCGCATTGATGTCCGCGCCGCGCACCTGCACCCCGTGCCTGCGGGCGTCGGCCACCAGCGACTGCGGCGAGTAGAACCCCATCGGCTGCGCCCGCAGCAGACCGGCGCAGAACGCCGCCGGATGATGCAGCTTGAACCACGACGAATAGAACACGAGGGCGGCGAAACTCTGCGAATGGCTTTCGGGGAAACCGAAATTCGCGAAGGCGTACAACTTCTCGTAGATCCGGTCGGCCACGTCGCCGCCGATCCCGTGCACGTCCCGCATCCCCTGGTAGAACCGCCCCCGCAACCGTTCCATCTTCTCCGGCGACCGCTTGGATCCCATGGCCCGGCGCAGCTGGTCGGCCTCGGCCGGGCTGAAACCCGCGACGTCGACCGCCATCTGCATCAACTGCTCCTGGAACAGCGGCACACCCAGCGTCCGCTTCAGCGCCTTCTCCAGGGACGGGTGATCGTAGGTCACCGGCTCTAGCTTGTTGCGGCGGCGGATGTACGGGTGCACCGAACCGCCCTGGATCGGACCGGGGCGGATGAGCGCCACCTCCACCACCAGATCGTAGAAGTTCCGCGGTTTCAGCCTCGGCAGGGTGGCCATCTGGGCCCGCGACTCCACCTGGAACACCCCCACCGAGTCCGCCCGCTGCAACATCTCGTAGACGGTGCTCTCCGAGAGGTCCAGTTGCGCCAGATCCACCTCGATCCCCTTGTGCTCGGCCACCAGGTCGATCATGTAGTGCAGCGCCGAGAGCATCCCGAGGCCCAGCATGTCGAACTTCACCAGACCCACTGCCGCGCAATCGTCCTTGTCCCACTGCAGAACACTGCGGTTCTCCATGCGCGCCCACTCCACCGGGCACACGTCGGCGATCGGCCGGTCGCAGATCACCATGCCTCCCGAGTGGATGCCGAGGTGCCGCGGAAACCCCTCGATCTGCGCGGCCAGTTCGAGGACGGCCGGCGGAATGTCGGTGCCGGCCTCCTTCCCGATGCCGCCCCAGCGGCTGACCTGTTTGCTCCACGCGTCCTGCTGCCCCTGCGAGAAACCCAGCGCCCGGGCCATGTCCCGCACCGAGGACTTCCCGCGGTACGTGATGACGTTCGCCACCTGCGCCGCGTACTGGCGTCCGTACTTGGCGTAGACGTGCTGGATGGCCTCCTCCCGGCGATCGGATTCGATGTCGACGTCGATGTCCGGGGGGCCGTCGCGTTCGGGTGAGAGGAAACGTTCGAACAGCAGCTTGTTGCGGACGGGATCCACGTTGGTGATGCCGATGGCGAAGCAGACGGCGGAGTTGGCCGCCGAACCCCTTCCCTGACAGAGGATGTCGTTGTTCTTGCAGAACGACACGATGTCGTGGACCACCAGGAAGTAGCCCGGAAAGTTCAGCTCGGTGATGATGTCCAGTTCGTGCTCGATCTGCCGGTAGGCCTCCGGCCGGTCCGCCTGCGCACCGTAACGGCGTCGTGCTCCGTCCATCGTGAGCTGCCGCAGCCAACTCGCCTCGGTGTGCCCGTCGGGCACGTCGAACGGGGGCAGTTGCGGCGCGATGAGCCGTAGGTCGAACGCGCACTCCAGACCGAGGTCCGCGGCACCGCGCACGGCTTCCGGATACGCGGCGAAGAGGTGTGCCATCTCCTCACCGGACCGCAGGTGCGCTCCGCCGGCAGGCGCCAGGTGCCCGGCCGCGTCGTCGAGACTCTGCCGGGCCCGGACGGCGGCCATCGCCATGGCCAGCCTTCGCCGCGGCGGTCCCGCGAAGTGCGCGGCCGTGGACGCGATCACCCGAAGTCCGTGCCGCTGTGCGAGTTCGGCGAGGCAGGCGTTGCGCTCACCGTCCTCCGCGACGCCGTGATGGGTGAGTTCCACCGTGACCCGGTCGGCCCCGAACCGGTCGATCAGTTCCCGCAGCCGTCCGGCTGCGGCGTCCGGGCCACCGTCGGCCAGCGCCTGACGCACATGACCCTTCCGACACCCGGTCAGGATCTGCCAGTGCCCACCGGCCGCGTCGGCGAGACGGTCGAGGTCGTAACGGAGTTTGCCCTTCTCCCCTCCCGCGAGGTGCGCCGCCGCGATCTCCCGGGAGAGCCTTCGGTACCCTTCCTGACCTCGCGCCAGCACCAGCAGATGCGCGTCGTCCAACGACAGTTCGGAGCCGAACACGGTGCGCATGTTCAGTTCCTTCGCCGCCTCCGCGAACCGGACCACACCGTAGAACCCGTCGTGGTCGGTGAGCGCAATGGCCTCGAGACCGAGCCGGACGGCCTCCTCCACCAACTCTTCCGGCGGCGAGGCGCCGTCGAGGAAACTGAACGCCGAATGCGCGTGGAGTTCGGCATACGGAACGGTGGAGCCGATGCGTTCCCGACGGCCCGCCCGGTACTCGCCCCGCTTGCGCGACCACGCGGGACTGTCGCCGCCGTCGCCCGGATACAGCGACTCCGGGGGAATCCGCCCCGGCCGGCCCGACAGGACCCGCTCCATCTCGGACCATGTCGGCGGACCGTTTCCCCAACCCATCTGGCTACACCTCTTCATGCCGCGCACATGCCGTGCCGAGACCATGGAAGATGCCGCTGGGGAAGGCGCATCGTTCGAACGGGAGTTCGAATGCCGTCAGTCTGCCATCGCATGCCCGGGCGGGTCAATGCGGGGCACCGGACTCATGTCACGAGCGCGGCCAGTCCTCGCAACCGGTCGTCGGCAGGTCTTCTCGGGCAGCTCACGCACTTGTCCGGCCCGGGGGTCTCGTAGATCAGGCAGCACGACGCCCGCTGCGTGAACCGGCGGGACACCGCCCCGGCGCGCACGTCGACGAACCGCGGGTCGGGCATCACGACCCCCGCCCGGTGCAAGGCGTCCACCAGTTCCCGGGCGAAGACACTGCCGCGTACCCGGTCGCCGCAGGCCGCGCCGGCGTCGAGGGCCCGGTTGGCGATCGAATCCGTCGCGATCGCCCACATCGCGGCCTGCCGCACTCCGGCCGCCGCGGCGAGGGCGTCGATGATCGGCGTCAGCGCCCCGGCCATCTCCGAGGCCAGCACGGACAGCCCCTCGGCGACCGGCAGCGCCGACGACGCGGTCAGGCCGCCGAGAGACCCGTCGCCGCGCAGGAACGCCACGGCGTCGCCGAGCCTCGGCCGGGCGGCGAACCCCGTGACGAGCGCGGTCGCGATCGGGATTCCGGTCAGTGTCGAACTGGCCGCGTACCACCAGAGGGTGCCGTCGACGCGGGGATCGCCACTGCCCCACCG
The DNA here is from genome assembly GCF_042674125.1 of Rhodococcus sp. NPDC056960. Lineage (NCBI taxonomy): Bacteria > Bacillati > Actinomycetota > Actinomycetes > Mycobacteriales > Nocardiaceae > Rhodococcus > Rhodococcus sp. NPDC056960. Next base: position 69,167 of record NZ_JBHURF010000005.1, read on the forward strand.
CCGCGCCGTGTCCGCGATCCGGTCCGCGAGCCAGCCGGGATCGGTCAGGCGGTCGGCCGGGAACGAGGAGTCGCCGGGGTCCCCGATCTGGTCGGCGATCATCGGGACGCGGCGGACGGTCGCTTCGTAGACACGCCGCAGTTGCTCATCCATCGGCCGGTCCCGGGATCTCCCTCGACAGCCGCTGACCGGTGATCGTCATCCGACCATCCTGCACGACGAGTGCGGGCCACCCCCACCGGGAACTCCTCGATCCGCACTACAGTCGGCAGTCGCACCGCCCCCTCACACCATCCGGAGTTGACGCATGACACGTTGGGCCTCGACCGTTGTTTCACGCAAATGGTGGGTCCTGACCCTCGCCGTGATCGCCGTTCTGGTGAGCGGTGCCTGGGGCACCGGCGTCTTCGCGAAACTCAGCTCGGGTGGATTCACCGACCCCGGTAGCGAATCCGCCGAGGTGGCCCGGATCGTCCAGGACAACCTGGGTCCACAGACCCCGGACATCATCGTCATCTACACCTCACCCGACGGGAAGACGCTGGACGACCTCGGCCCCGAGGTCACCGCGAGCCTCGACCGGTTCGCGGCCGATGTGCCGACGTATGCGGTGACGTCCTACTGGACCGCGGACGCGACGAGGAAACAGTTGATGGTGTCGAAGGACGGCACCAAGGCGTCGGCCGCGATCACCGTCGACCCCGGTGCCGGGATCACCGCTGCCACGTTCGACGACCTGCTGCCGAAGCTCGAGGTGGAGGGCATCGACACCGAGTTCGCGGGCAACTCGGTGGTGGGTGTGGCGTTCGACAACCGGCTGCAACGGGACCTGGTGCTGGCCGAGGCGATCGCGATCCCGATCACTCTCGTGCTGCTGGTCTTCATCTTCGGCGGGCTGGTGGCCGCTGCCGTTCCGGTGTTCGTCGGGCTGCTCTCGATCTTCAGCGCCCTGGCCACGCTGCGCCTGCTGACCCTGTTCACCGACGTCAGTTCGTTCGCGATCAATGTGGCCTCCCTGCTCGGCCTGGGGCTCGCGATCGACTACGGCCTGTTCATCGTCGGACGTTTCCGCGAGGAACTCGAATCCGGCGCCGATGTCGCCGAGGCGACCCGGCGCACCGTCCTGACGGCGGGCCGCACCGTGCTGTTCTCCGGTCTGCTTCTCGTGTGCGCGTTCTCGGGCATGCTGGTGTTTCCGCAGGACGTGATCAAATCGCTCGGATTCGGCGCGATGGCCGCGGTCGCGAGCGCGGCTCTGCTGTCCCTGACCGCGGTCCCGGCACTGCTCGCGATCCTGGGACACCGAATCAACGCATTGAGCTGGCGCAAGGACGCGGCCCAGCGCGGTGAGGTGCGCGCCCGCAGGTTCTGGGGTTCGGTCGTCACGTGGGTGATGCGGCGACCGGTCGCCATCGCGGTCGGCATCGTCGCGGGGTTGATGGTCCTCGCCTCGCCCCTGCTCAGTGCGTCACTCGGTGAGGTCACGTACACGGCGCTGCCGGAGAACGATCCCGCACGCATCGCCACCGACACTCTGAGCACCGAATTTCCCACCACCGGAAACGGCGCCACCCTCATCCTCCGGGGCACCGACGGCACGGCCCCGACCGCCGCCGACGGCGCCGCGGTCGCCCAGGCCGCCGGCCGGGTGGCCGGTATCGGGGCGGCCACCGTCGTCGCGTCCGGCAACGAACTGGTCGCGATCCAGGCCGTCTACTCCGAGGGCGTCACCACCGACGACCAGAGCGCCGCGGTGGCGGGTCTGCGCGCCCTCGCCGCGCCGGAGGGGACCGAACTTCTCGTCGGCGGCGGTCAGGCGACCGTCGACGACGGCAACGCGGCGATCGTGCACGGCATGCCGGTGATGATCGCGATCATGGTGGGTTCGACGCTGGTGTTGTTGTTTTTGGCGTTCGGGTCGGTGGTGCTGCCGATCAAGGCGGTCGCGATGGCGGGGTTGAGCCTCGCCGCCACGTTCGGTGTGCTCACGTGGATCTTCGAGCTGGGGCACGGTGCGAGTCTGCTGGGGGTCAGCCCGAATCCCCTCGAGGCGACGTTCGTGGTGCTCATCCTCGCCGTGGTCTTCGGCCTGTCGACCGACTACGAGGTGTTCCTGATGTCGCGCATGGTCGAGGCCCACGAGGCGGGCGCGACCACGGAGGAGGCGGTGCGTTTCGGCACCGAGCGCACGGGCCGGATCGTCACGGCCGCCGCGCTGCTGCTCGTGGTGGTGACCGGAGCGTTCACCGTCTCCGGCCTGTCGATCATGCGGCTTCTCGGCGTGGGCATGATCGTCGCCCTCCTCGTCGACGCGACGGTCGTCCGGATGCTCCTCGTTCCGTCCCTCGTAAAGCTGATGGGCGAGGCCAACTGGTGGGCTCCGGCATGGATGAAGACGGTGCACGCCAAGGTGGGCCTCGGCCACTAGTGCAATATCTTACCGAGGAGTAAGTTCGGGGTCATGGCCACCTACCTCGTCACCGGCGGAACCGGATTCCTGGGTCGGCACGTGCTGCCCCTCATCCTCGACCGCGATGAATCAGCCGAGATCCACGTCCTCGTCCGCCGCGCGTCGGTCGCGCGACTGGAGACCCTCGTCGAGGGCATGCCCGGCGGCGAGAGGGTGCATCCACTGATCGGCGACCTGACCGAGCCGGGCCTCGGCATCACCTCGGCACCCGCGGCCGACCACGTCCTGCACCTCGGCGCGATCTACGACCTCACGGTGGGTGACGAGCAGGCCGCCACCAATGTCGACGGCACCCGCTCGGTGATCGAACTGGCCCGGCAACTGGACGCCACCCTTCACCACGTCTCCTCGATCGCCGTCGCCGGCGACCACGAAGGACCCTTCCGGGAAACCGATTTCGACCTCGGTCAGGGTTTTCCGACCCCGTACCACCGCACCAAATTCGAGGCCGAGAAACTGGTCCGCGAGGCCGAGGGCGTGCGCAGGCGCATCTACCGCCCCTCCGCGGTGGTCGGCAGTTCGGTCACCGGCGAGATGGACAAGATCGACGGTCCGTACTATCTGTTCCCCGCCATCGCGGCGCTCGCGAAACTCCCCGCGGCCCTGCCCGTGGCGGTCCCCCGGATCGGATCGACCAACGTCGTCCCCGTCGACTACGTGGCGGCGGCCCTCGTGGAGTTGATGTCGGCGCCCGGACGAGACGGCCGGACGTTCCATCTCGTGAATCCGCGACCCCAGCCGGTCCGGGAGATCTACGCCGCGCTCGCGAAGGCCGCCGGCGCACCGCACCCCGCGGCCGGCCTGCCCGGCGGACTCGTCCGCCCCTTCCTCACCCCCACCCCCGACTCGGCCCTCGACGCGGCCCGCAAGGTCGTTCTCGGCGGCCTCGGCATTCCGCCGGTCCTCGTCGAGAACATGACCCTGCCCACGGTGTTCGTGAACGACGACACCCGGGAAGCGCTGCGCGGCACAGGAATAGATGTCCCCGATTTCGCGTCGTACGCCGGCCGCCTGTGGTCGTACTGGCGCGAGAACCTCGACCCCGACCGCGCGCGACGGCCCCACCCGGCCGGACCGCTCGTGGGCAGGCACGTCGTGATCACCGGCGCATCGTCCGGGATCGGCCGCAGCTCTGCGATCGCGACGGCCCGCAAGGGCGCGACGGTGATTCTCCTAGCCCGGCGCACCGAGGAACTCGACGCGGTGGTTTCCGAGATCCGCGCCGCGGGCGGCGAGGCCTTCGGATACACCTGCGACATCACCGACGACGAGTCGGTGGAACACACCGTCAAAGCCGTTCTCGCCGAACACGATCACGTCGACATGCTGGTCAACAACGCCGGACGTTCGATCCGGCGGGGTCTCTACCACTCGACGGACCGGTTCCACGACTTCGAGCGGACCATGGCCGTCAACTACTTCGGCGCCGTCCGCCTCGTCCTCGCGTTCCTCCCGCAGATGCGCGAACGGCGGTTCGGGCACATCGTCAACATCAGCAGCGCCGGGGTCCAGGGTGCGACACCGCGGTTCGCCGCCTACATCGCGAGCAAGTCGGCGCTCGACGGCTTCACCGATGTCGCGGCGTCCGAAACCCTGTCGGACGGAATCACCTTCACCACCATCCACATGCCGTTGGTGGAGACACCGATGATCGCACCCACCGGCCGGTACAACGTGGGTCCGATCACGTCACCGGAGAAGGCGGCCGCGATGGTGGTCCGGGCGCTGATCGAACGCCCCAAGCGCATCGACGTCCCCACCGGCACGCTCGGGGAACTCGGCCACGTCTTCGCGCCCGCCGTCAAGGACCGCGTGATGCACCAGATGTACCGCATGTTCCCCGACTCACCGGCGGCGAAAGGTGAGAGCACGGCGGACGCGGCACCGGTTCCCCGGCACGCGCCGGAACCCCGGCAGCACACGTCGTCGGTGCTGGGCCGCGCCGCCCGGAAGGTCGGAAGGCTGGTGCCCGGCACCCACTGGTGACCGTCTCAGGGGGCGAGCGCGCGGATTCCGGTGGCGACGACCGGTCGCACCGGCTTCGGCGCCGCCCCGCAACTCGCCGGCCGGGGCGGCAGTTCCCGTTCCTCCACCTCGACGGCCCAGCGGCGTCCGTCGCGGTGGGTGACGATCGAATTCGCAAGGACCGTCAGATCGTCCGCGGCGGCGTCCACGAATTCGCGGACGGCGAGTTCCGCGACCTGTCCCGGCACGTCCCAGCAACTGCGTCCGCGCAGCCCGGTCGGGTACACCTCGCCGCGGGCCGCGGCGCGCACCGCCTCGACGCTCTGCCGCACCGACAGCCTGCCGTACGTGTAGCCCGTCGGCAGCAGGATCTGCGACGGCGCGAAGCGGTGCCCACCGGTGTGTGAGCACTCCCACACGGCGTCGCCGAATTCCTCGGCCAGTGCCGCCGCGACCGGACGTCCGAGGACGGCGCAGCACTGATCTCGTTTTCCGTGCGCGCACACCAGCACGACGGGGTCCGTCACGGGCGTTCCCAGACCGGGCGCGGTCCCGGCGACCAGACCGAGGTCGAGATCGAGGAGGTCCTCCGGGAACGCGATCTCGAGCCGCTCGCACCACGACCGCGCGGGATGCGACTGCGCCAGCAGCACCGTGCGCCGATCCGGGGCCGCGGCGTTGCGGCCCGGTCGGCGGATGAACATGATCCGCACCCCGGCCGCGTCCGCGCGGGCGCCGAGTTCCCGGGCGAGGTCCGGGCCGAGCGCCGTGCCGTCGAGCACGTCCCGGCCCCAGGCACCCGGAAATTCCAGGCACACCCATCCGGTGACCTGCGCAGCGGTCCCTGCGAGGGGTTCGTCGCAAGCGGACAGCGCGGAGCAGGTGGCGGTGATCGTGTCGGGCACGATGCCATTGTGTCAGCCCCGAAAATCGGTCAGTCGTGGAACTTCCTGCGTTCCGCCAACTGCTGGACGAACTTCTCGATGCGGCGGGCACGCGTCTCCGGGCGTTTCGCGTCCTGCAGTCGGTAGAAGATGGCGTACCGGTTGTGGCTGTCGAGCGTCGCGTAGAAGGCCTCCGCCTCGGGATTCTGCGCGAGGGCGTCCAAGAAGTCCTGCGGGATCTCCGCGGCCTTCTGTCCCGCGTACGCGCGGTCCCAGCGACCGTCTGCTCTGGCCCGTTCCACTTCCGCCGCCCCGGCGGGTTCGAGGAGACCGGCCTCGGCGAGTTTCTCGGCGAACTCCCGGTTCCGCTTCGACCACGGGCTCCGCGACGAGCGCGGGGTGAACCGCTGCACGAAGAAGTCGTCGTCGACGCGGCGGACCTGGCTGTCGATCCAGCCGTAGCAGAGCGCGACCTCGAGGGCCTGGTCGTAGCCGATCGACGAATGCGCCGACCCCTTCTTGGCCATCTTCAGCCAGACGCCGGGTGAGGAGTCGTGATGGGCGCCGAGCCACTGCCGGAACTCGGCCTGACCGGTGAAGTACTCGACGCCGAGTTCGGCAGCACACATGTGCCCGAATCTAGCGGGAGAACAGCTTTCCCGCCCAGACTCGCACGAATCCCTGGGACAGGTATCCGAGTGCGCCGAGGGCAAGGACCCACTTGGTGACGCTGACCGCGCTGGTGGCCCGGACGGTCGCGTCGGTGATGTGCTCGCGGTGCGACAGCAGGTGCAGTCCGACGAGGTTCTCGGCGTAGTCCCCCGCCGCCGAGATCACCGGGGCCGCCGCCAGCGCCCACTGCGTGCGCGTCGACAACGGTGTCAACTCGGCCAGACGCTGTGCGCCCGTGCGCAACGCGACCGCGTAGATCACCGGATGGACGAAGTCCGGGTAGTAGTGGCTCCGGTAACGCGCCGTCTCGGCGGCGGTCATGCCGTCGAGTATCGCCGTGTAGGACCGGGCGGACCGGGCCGTCTGGATCTCGGCGAGCCGCGGTGCCATCGGGCCGAGCAGCCGGATGATATTCGCCTGCGAGATCACGAAAGCTGCGGACCAGCCGAGGAGCCTGCGATCGAGTGTGGTGAGCGCCATGAGCCGATCCTGCCACCCGCCACCGCGGGGCGTTCCTCAGCCCGCGGCCTCGGACATCGCCTGGGCGTCCTCCTCCCCGAACTTCTCCTCGAGCGCCTCGGGCGAGTAATCCAGATCGATCTCCTCGACCGGGCGTCCCCGTGCGGACTCGATCGCGCCCAGCCTGCGCTGTGCCCGATCCGCCGCGTAGTCGATGAATTCCTGGTCGTCGAGGCCGTACGGCTGCACCTCGAATTGCTTGTTGACCCAGTCGATCATGCCCAGTGCCATCGGCATCAGTTCCGCCATCCGCTCCTGGACGACCCCCCAGTTGCTGTCGTCGGCGGCCACGTGCCTGCGACACGTGAACGTCCCCCACGCCATGTGGCGCCGTTCGTCGTCGCCGATCCTGCGGACGAGTTCCTGCATGCCCGGCAGGATCCCCCTCGTCGTACACACCTTCTGCCACGCGTAGTACCCGGTGAGCGCAAGGCTGCCCTCGATGACGTGGTTGTAGGTGACGCTGGCCCGCACCTGATTGGCCGGGCTGGGATCGGTCTCGAGCACCTTCAGCGAACCCGGCAACTCCTCGTAGAACAACTGCCGGTAGAACGGGTTGTCGGCGACGAACGGGTGCAGGTCCCGGGTCAGGCCCACCGCGTCCATCCACAGCCGGAACACCTGAGTGTGTTTGGCCTCCTCGAAACAGAACTGCGTGAGATACATCTCGTCGCCGAAGCGACCCTCGGCAGCCATCGCCTTCATGAACGGCTGAATGTCCTCGGTGACCGCTTCCTCACCGGCGATGAACTGTGCGACCAGATACGTGGAGTTGCGCTGCTGCTCCGAGTTCAGCCCCTCCCAGTCTTCCGCGTCCCGGGTGAAGTCGAGGTCCGTGGGGTTCCAGAACTTGGCGTTGCCTTTCGTGAACAGACGCAACGGGAACGCGTCCCAGTTGAGTCCCCCGGCGCGGAGTGAGCTGAATCCCTGCCTGCCGGGCGCGTAGGGGCGTCCGGGCGTGAGTGTCGACATCGTGGGCCTTCTTCCGGACGTGCGGACACGTTGTCTCGACGCCCCGCAGTTTCGGGTGTTCGTCGCGACGGTGCGGTCGGTCCGAGCCCCGCTTCCGTTCCCACGCTAGTCCTGTCGGGACCGTCGCGGTTTACATTTTCCGACTTTTTGTCAGCCCGGTTCGGGCGTCGTCAGGAACGGCAGGACCGCCGCCGCGAACTCGTCGTACCGGTCGCGATGAATGCTGTGCCCGCCGGGAAACACCACCACCCGGCACCTCGGAATCGCCGCGACCGCGGACTCGAGCCTGCGGGGATCCACCATTCCGCCCGGGCCGCCCCGCAGGATGAGCGTGTCGGCCTCGATGTCCGGCAATCGGTCCCACCACAACGGATCCGGGCGGCGGAACTGCTCGATCGCGGAGCCCGTCATCGACCGATCGAAGGCGAACGCGGCCCGCGGATGACGGATCAGGCTCGTCGTCGCGTGCCACAGTTCCGGCAACGACGGCAGCCGGTTCGCGAAGACCTGCTCCGGGTCACCGGGCCGCAGCGGAAGCGGCGCCTCCTCGATCACCAGCCTGCGGACCAGCCCCGGGCGGGCCTGCGCCGCGAGCGACGCGGCATGACCGCCGAGCGAATGCCCGACGAGATCCACCCGGGCCAGCCCGAGGTTGTCGCACACCTCCACCACGTCGGCACCGAACTCGTCGAAAAGGTACGACGCGGCCCGCGCACTGCGACCGTGTCCCCGCAGGTCGAGCACGAGGACCCGGCGCCCACGGGCGACGAGCGCACGGGCGAATCGATCCCAGGTGCCGCCGTCACCGCCCATCCCGTGCACCAGGACCACCGGCACCGTTGCCGGTTCCGGGGATTCACCGCTGTCCCGGTAGGCGATCTCGATACCGGCACGCGTCGGGGTCGTCCTGCTCGTGTCCACGACAATCCAGACTAGCGAGTACGGACACCCCGGCCGCGGACTACCGGCCCGACCCGTACGGGCGGGTGATGATCTCCAGATAATGGCCCGACGGGTCGAGGAAGTAGACGCCCCGCCCGCCGTCGTTGGTGTTGATGGTGCCCGGCAGCGTCTGCCGCGGATCCGCCCAGTGGTCGAGCCCCCACTCGACGATGAGGCCGTAGATCCGGTCGAAGTCGTCCTCCCCGACGAGGAAGGCGTAGTGCTGCGGCGGGAAGTCGATCGGCGGCTCCGCGAAGTCGAGGGACACCCCGTTGTCGAGGGCGACCGCCAGGAAATGCCCGGCAGGCACGGCGTCCGGCAGTCCGAACAAGGTGGTGAAGAAGGTCGCCGATTCCTGCTTGTTCTTGGCGGCGACGATCGTGTGATTGAAAGAAATGGTCACAGTCGACCCTTTCTGGATCTGCCACGAGCCGACGATGCGGCTGTGGCCGGCCTCCATGCCTGACGCTGTCCGCCACCGGCACGCGACCCACTGCACAGCAAAGCATTTCGAACGGTCGGTTCGCAAGGGATGTCGGGGATCGCCGGTGTCACTCGTAGATTCCCTCCACCGACCAACGGCCCGCCGTGCAGATCACCAGCAGCGCCCGCGACTCCTCCAGCAGCACCTGGGCCCGGGCCGCCGTCCGGGCCGCCGGAGGGTCCCACCACCGCTCGTCCACTGGCCACGGTCCGGCCCATCCACACACCGCCCACTCCCGGCTCCCCCACCGCAACCGGGCAGGAGGCGCGCTGAACACACCCCGTTCCGTGACCGTCACGGCCGTACCCCGCTCGTCCGACATCCACACCTCCGGATGGGCGGTCAGTACCGCGGCAGGCGCCGGTTCCGGCAGCGTGCCCGGCCACGGCTCCGACGGATCGTTGCGGGGGATCAACTCGTCGCCCAACGGCAGCAACGTGATGCGCTCCGCCGGGCCCCGCCCACCGCTGAGGACCCCCACCTGCACGGCTTCCCCGCCGAGCAGTCCCTGCACCCGCACCAGAGCCCGCCGGGCGCGCTCGTCCTGATCGCCGACCCCACCCCACAGCCCCAGTTGCAGGGCGCCGGCCGCCACCACTTCCACCGGTTCGAGCCGCAGGACGGCGATACCGGCGGTGGGTCGCTTCTCGCTACGACCGGTCAGCCATCCGTCCAGCTGCCACCGCACCCGGTCGGCCGTGGCCTCCGGGGTCAACGGTTCCGCGCATCTCCAGATCCGGGACAGCTGCTCACCGTTGCCGGTGCTCGCCGAGATGGACAGCCGGGTGCAGGCCACCGCGGCGTCCGACAGCGTGCGATGAAGCTTCTCCGCCAGCGCGCGCCCCGCGAAGGCGGCGGCGTCGACCCGTTCGATCACGGGATCGCAGTGCTCCTCGACCTCCAGGTCGGGAGGCAGCGACCGGCCCGACGGGGGACGCTCCGGCTCGCCGCGTGCGGCCCGATGCGCCAGCACCGCATCGGTTCCGAACCGCGACGCCACATCGCCCGCCGACAGTGCGGCGAAACTGCCGATCGTGCGCAGCCCGAGCCGGTGCAGCAGATCGACCAGCTCACCGCGATGCGGCGCCGCGAGGCTCGGCTCGGCGGCCAGCTCCCTCATCGGCAGCGGCGCCAGGAAGGCCGCTCCCTCCCCGGCCGGCACGAGAGTTGCTCTGCGCGCGGCGATCACGGCCGTGGACAGCTGATCGGCGATACCGACCTGACACTCCACCCCCACCGCCGACACCTGATCCACCAACCGTTCCGCGGCGGCTTCCTCCGAACCGAAGTACCGGGCGACGCCGCGAGCGGACAGCACCACGAGACCGGGACGCAGCACCTCGACACCGGGCGCCACCGCGTCGACGGCCGAGGCGACCGGCTCGAACAGCCGCGCGTCGCGGTCGGGATCGGCTGTCACCACGTGCAACCGGGGGCACCGGGCCTGGGACTCGCGGCGGCGCAGACCTCTGCGCACCCCGTCCGCGCGGGCCGGCGCCGAGCAGGCGATCACCCGATTGCCCGACGTCACCGCCACCGGATGAGTCGGGGGGAGGTCCGCGGCCGCGGCTGCCGCGACGGCGGGCCAGTCCGGACACCACAGCGCCAGCACCCGGCTCACAGGCCCACTACCTCCGCTCCCTCGGGGACGGGACCGTTCTCGAGGGGCACCACCGGTTCCGGCGTGCTCACCCACTCCACCCTGCCCTGCGCCGACCGCACGTCCAGCCGGGTGGTGCGCGGCTGGAACGACCTCCCCCGAGCGCACACCGCCAGGCTGAGGGAACGCAATCGTCCGCATCCCCGGTCCTGAGATCCGTTGCCCAGCCCCGCATATCCGTGCACCCGGGCTTCCAGCCTCATCTCCGCACCGTCCCAGTGCCCGTCCGTGACGACCAGGGTCGACCCCTTGCTCCGGGCCCGGGCCACCACCGCACGCGTCCGGGACGGCGCCACCGATGCCCCGCCCAGTCCGAGCACCACCAGATCCATTCCGTCCAGCAGCACCGCGGCGATCTCCACCGGATCGGCGCCCGGGTCGGGGATCAGGGCCAGCCGTTCCAGTTGCGCGCCCATCTCGACCGCCGCCAGCACCCCGAGCCGGGGATGCCCGATCACCGCGACGTGGCCCCCGTCCGCGGTCACCGATGCGACCAGCCCCAGCAGGAGCGAAGTGGCACCCGACACCGACACCACCGAACCGCGCACCAGCCCGCCCCGGGGAAGGAGATCGGCCAGCGCAGCCGGAACCGGGAGCACCCCGGCGGCGTGGGAATCGGGAACCGCCGGGGCACCCGTCGTGGGACGCGCACTCTCCACCGGGGCACGGTTCGCCACCGACTCCCCGCGTGCGGGGACGGCGGCCATCCGGCGCCGGAGGAGGTCCAGACGCTCCTGCCGGGACAGCCCGGACAGCTCAGCAGACCCCGGTACCCCGGCCACTTCAGCCAACTCGACACCCCTGACACTCGGCACCAACAGCGGTCGGCAACCACGGGGAAGACGCGGCTCGAACAGACGCTTTGTTCGAACGTATTTTCGAACCCGTTTCAAGTAAAGCGGGTCGGTAGTGGCCCGTCAAGTGGACCCCGAACGGCCAGGTCAGGACCGTCGCGCATCCCGTGTCCGCGCAATCCTCTAACCTGAACGCGTGATGGAGCAGGAGCAGAGCGAGAGGGGCATCGGACCCGAATACCTGGTGGCCGGACGGTACCGACTGCGGTCCAAACTGGGCGGCGGCGGAATGGGCGCGGTGTGGCTCGCGCGGGATACCCTGCTGCACCGCGACGTCGCCATCAAACAGGTCACCACGACCGCCGGACTCGACCCCGACGAGGCCCGGCGCGTCCGCGAACGCACCATGCGGGAAGGGCGCAACGCTGCCAAACTCGCCCACAGTCATTCCATCGCGATGTACGACGTGGCACTCGAGGCCGGCGAACCCTGGCTGGTCATGGAGTACCTGCCGTCGCGCAGTCTCGCCCAGGCGATGAACATCGCCGACACCCTGCCCCCGCTGGAGGTTGCGCAGATCGGCGCGCAGGTGGCCGACGCGCTCACCGCCGCGCACGCCGCCGGGATCGTGCACCGGGACATCAAGCCGGGCAACATCCTCGTCGCCGACCGCGGCCGGGAACTCGGCACGGTGAAGATCAGCGACTTCGGAATCGCCCGCGCCAAAGGCGATTCCGCCGACAACACGAACGGGGTCATCACCGGCACACCGGCGTACTTCTCCCCCGAGGTCGCCCGCGGCCAGGATCCCACCGAGGCCAGCGACGTCTTCTCGCTCGGTTCCACGCTGTACACCGTCGTCGAGGGCCAGCCGCCGTTCGGGATCGACTCGGATTCCATTGCACTCCTGCACCGGGTCGCGAAGGCCGAGATCTACCGTCCGAGCAAGGCCGGACCGCTCACCGACACGCTGCTGCACCTGCTCGAACCCGACCCGGCGCGTCGTCCGACGATGGCCGAGGCCCGCGACGCGCTGGCCCGGGTGGCCATGGCAGGCGACGGCAACGTCGCGCACCTCGTCGGCTCGCCGGTCTATTCCGCGGACGGCACCATCCCGGCGTGGGCGCACCGCTCGACGCCGCTGCCCGATTCACGGCGGCGGACCAAGCTGGTGAGTTCCACCCAGGCCGGTCTGCCCGCGGTGCATCAGAGCACCCCGTTGAAGAATGTGCCCCGTCCGCTCGGCCGGCTGCAGTGGCCCCCGCGCCCCGCGAAACCCGCTCCGGGTGCGCCGGCCCCGACGGTCCGCGACCAGGTGGTGGCGTGGGCGCCGATCGCGATGGGTGTCATGGTCGCGATCCTGATCCTGGCTGTACTGGTGGCCGTGATCGTCCTTCTCGCGCAGCCCTGAGAACCGTCGACCTCAGTCGATCCGCCGGCGGTGCGCCCACCGGGTGAGCGCATTCCGGTTGGACTGCTGCGTCTTCCGCAGCACGTTCGACGCATGGGTTTCGACGGTCTTCACCGAAATCACAAGTTCCTCGGCGATCTCGCGGTATGTGTACCCCCGGGCGAGCAGCCGCAGCACTTCCAGCTCCCGCGGCGTCAGCGAATCGAGCTCCGGATCCAGTTGCGGCTCAGGAGCATTGGACCGTCCGGTGAAGGAGTCCAGCACGAAGCCCGCCAGTCGCGGGCTGAACACGGCGTCACCGCCGGCGACCCGGCGCACGCCGTCGGCCAATTCCGCTCCCGAGATCGTCTTGGTGACGTACCCCCGGGCGCCCGCGCGGATGACGGCGATCACGTCCTCGGCGGCGTCGGACACACTCAACGCCAGGCACACCGGACCCGACTCGATGCCCCGCAGCACCGCGACACCGCCCCCGTCGGGCATATGGACGTCGAGCAGCACGACGTGCGGTGAGGTGGCGTTGATTCCGGCCACCGCCTCCGCGACACCGCCCGCCTCGCCCACCACTTCCATGTCCGCCTCCCTGCCGAGTTCGGCGCGGACACCGGAGCGGAACACGGCATGATCGTCGACGAGAAAGACACGGTACGGGGGCGTTTCAGGCAAAGTCACTGCGGCTGGTCCTCGCGTGGGCGGTAGTGTCACCCCACTCTAGAGGCTGTCGCAGGATTTCCCGCTCATGCCGGCACGTCCTCGACGCCGGCACCGTCCGCGCCCTCGGATCCGCCCGCTCCCGGCCACGTCCGGCCGTTCCGCGGCATGTGAATTCGCACCTCGGTGCCCTTGCCGGGCGCGGACCGCACGTCGACGTGCCCGCCTCTGCGCTCGATCCGCCCCCGAATCGACTTCGCCAGCCCTTGACGGTCCGGGGACACCTCGTCGACGTCGAACCCGACGCCCCGATCCCGGACGAACACGCTGACCTGTTCGCGCTCGGCCTCGGCGAACAGGTTGATGTCCGTCTCACCGGAGTGCTTGGCCGCGTTGACCAGCGCCTCCCGGGCCGCGCCGAGCACCGCTGTGAAACTCTCCTTCGACAGTCCCTCGCCGGTGCCCTCGACATCGAGTGCCACGTCGCCCACGGTCACCGGTCGCACCGTGACACCGTGGTGGTCCTCCACCTCGCCGGCGATGATGCGCAGCGCCTCCGCGAGACTCGACTGGTCGGTGTCTCCCCCGCCGAACAACCACTTCCGCAGTTCCCGTTCCTGACCGCGGGCGAGCCGCGCGACCTCCTGCGGGTGATCGGCCTGCTTCTGGATCAGCGCCAGTGTCTGGAGAACGGAGTCGTGCAGGTGCGACGCGATCTCCTCGCGCTCGTCGTTGCGGATCCTGGCGGCGCGTTCCGCCCCGAGTGCGCGCCACAGCCGCAACCACAGGGGAACGGTCAGCAACCCGGCACCGACGAGGGTGACGACCACGGCCAGCAGCGACGACCGCAGCGCGTCGAAGTCGACCTGCGCGAGGATCACCACGCCGAGACCGGACACGATCAGTGTCACGCCGCCGAGCACCCGGGCCCACGTCAGGACGGTGGGACGCTGCGGCAACCCGATGACGGTCCGCGGCCCCTCCGAATCGAACTCGCGCCACACCAGCGCCGCACCCACCGCCACCACGATGATCGGCGCGATCACCGCACCGACCCGGCCGCTGAACAGCCACGACAGGGCGGATGCGCCGGCCAGTCCGATCGCGATCAGTCCGTACGCCCGCCGCCGCTCGGAGGCAGTGGGCTTCTCGGCGTCGGAGCCCGCGGCCGTGAAGATCCACAACAGCCCGTAGCCGACGATGCCCGCGCCGGCGAGTGCGGCCAGGCACGCGAACGCGACCCGCACCTTCATCACGTCGACGCCCAGCTGGTCTGCGATACCGCCGGCGACGCCGCCCACGATCCGACCGCCGGCCCGGCGTTCGAGCCGTGGCATGACGACACCGCCGGGCGGTACCGGCGCGGTCACTGCGGCCGCGGACGTGTTCGACACTGGGTGCACACCTTCGATACTGGCACGATCCCCGGGTGGCGGCATCAGGGTCAGACCCTGACTTCGACGCCCGCGACGGCCCACCCCGGGCGGAAAGATCAGGGTAGTTCCCGATGTACGCGCGCCACGCCGGCCGGAACGATGGTCGTATGAGCAATGGGAGCTTCCAAGAGCAGATACAAGATCTGTGGCGGACCCGACCGGTGCGGTTGCCCGGCCGCGGCCACGTCGCCGGTGTCTGTGCCGGAATCGGCTACCGCTACGGCGTCGATCCCGTACTGATACGAGTCGCGTTCGTCGTGTCCACCATTTTCGGCGGTGCCGGCGTGCTCCTCTACCTGGCGTGCTGGCTCGCCCTCACGAAGTCGGGCGACCCGGCCTCGCCCGCGGAGTCGCTGGTCGGACGCGGTCACAGCTCCGACTCGGGCACCAAGACCATCGTCCTCCTCGTCGCGCTGGCGATCGCCCTGAGCACCGTCGGACCTTTCGGCGTCGGCCTCGGCGGCTCCGGACTGATCAGCATGGCGCTCATGCTCGGTGGCCTGTGGCTGCTGTACCAACGGCAGCCGATACCCCCGCCGCTGCCGACCGGAGCCGTCGCGCCCGGGGTCGGGACCGGGTATCCCGGGACGAGCTTCTCGCCCGGCCAGTTCGGCGCCAACCCGTTCGGTCCGGGCACCTACGGTCCGGCCGCGTACGGTCCGTACACGAAGCTTCCCGACTCCTACACGCCGAGCACTCCGCCCGCCCCGGACGAGGGCCCGGCCGACGCCCCCACCGAGGTGCTGAAGCCCGACACCGCTGCCGCCCAGACGGATCCGGTGTCGTTCGAGAAGTCACCACCCCCCGATCCGCGGGTCGATACACCATCGGCCCCGTTCGCACCGCTCGAACCGAGGCCGCCGGCGTGGGATCCGCTCGGTGTCGCCCCGTTCGCCTGGGACCTGCCCGAACCCGCCAGGACCGTCACTCCCGCAGTACAACCGGAGCGCAGGCACTCGCGCCTGACCACCACGGTGATCGGACTGGCGATTCTCGCCGCGGCCGCGGCGACGGCGTTGTCGGTCGCCACCGGGTCCGACTGGTTGAACCCCGGCCGGATCGGGGCCGTCGCCCTCGCGGTCATCGGCGTGGGACTGCTGATCGGCGGCTTCCTGCGCAAGGGCTACGGACTTCTCGTCGTCGCGGGACCGCTGATCGGATTCGTGATCCTCGCGTCGATCGTCGGGGCTCTCGACCTGAGCCGCGACAACATGGGTGATCGAACGTGGACGCCGCTGACGACAGCCCAGATCGATCCCGCCTACTCCGGTGGATTCGGCAGCTTCACCCTCGACCTCCGGAACGTCACGCTCACCGAGGACAAGACAGTCGACGTCAGCGGACAGTTCGGTGAGGTCGTGGTGCTGGTGCCGCCCGGCATGAACGTCGACAACCACTGCACCGCCCAGTTCGGTGAGGCGCAATGCCTCGGGGAGGGTCTCGACGGCGGCGTCGACGGCACGGACGGTCACGTCCTGACCCTCAATGCCGATGTCCGATTCGGAAGTGTGGAGGTACACCGTGGATGACGTCGACGACACTCAGGACACCGGGCAGACCCGGACGCGGAAGCGACCGTCGCCGCTCCTGATCCTCGCCGGGGTGGCAGCGCTCCTCGTGAGCGGGTGGGCGCTCGTGGGGCCGTTCTCCCTCGACCCGCTCGCGAACGTCGAGTTCCGCTGGCTGTTCGTGCTGGCCGCGGTACTGGTCGGCCTGGTGCTCGTGTTCGCACCCAACCGGCGGAAATAGAAACGCACTACGCGGAGGCGCGGTGAGCGAACTCGCTCACCGCGCCTAGTGCGTCACTCCCACTCGATGGTGCCCGGCGGCTTGCTCGTGATGTCCAGCACGACCCGGTTGACGTCGTGCACCTCGTTGGTGATCCGGGTGGAGATCCGCTCGAGAACGTCGTAGGGCAGTCGCGTCCAGTCCGCGGTCATCGCGTCCTCGCTCGACACGGGGCGGAGCACGATCGGGTGCCCGTACGTGCGTCCGTCACCCTGCACACCGACGCTGCGGACGTCGGCCAGCAGCACCACCGGGCACTGCCAGATCTGACCGTCCAGCCCGGCGGCTGTCAGCTCTTCGCGCGCAATCGAATCCGCGTGACGCAGGATCTCGAGCCGCTCCTGGGTGACCTCGCCGATGATGCGGATGCCGAGCCCGGGACCGGGGAACGGCTGGCGCCCCACGATCTCCTCGGGCAGCCCCAGCTCGCGTCCCACCGCACGGACCTCGTCCTTGAACAGCAGCCGCAGCGGTTCGACGAGCGCGAACTGCAGGTCTTCCGGCAGACCGCCCACATTGTGATGGCTCTTGATGTTGGCCGTGCCGGTGCCGCCACCGGATTCCACGACGTCCGGGTACAGGGTGCCCTGCACGAGGAATTCGACCGTGTCGCCGTGGGCGGCGTTCTCGCCCAGCACGTCGCTGACCGCGCCTTCGAAGCTGCGGATGAACTCGCGGCCGATGATCTTGCGCTTGGTCTCCGGATCGGAGACACCGGCCAGCTCGCCGAGGAAGGTGTCGGCGGCGTCGACCGTGATCAGCTTCGCTCCGGTCGCGGCGACGAAGTCCTGCTCCACCTGCGCACGCTCACCCGCGCGCATCAGACCGTGGTCGACGAACACACATGTCAGGTTGTCGCCGATCGCCCGCTGCACCAGCGCCGCGGCGACAGCGGAGTCGACACCGCCCGACAGCCCGCAGATCGCCTTGCCGTCGCCGACCTGCTCGCGGACCTGCTCGACGAGGGCGTCGGCGATGTTCGCGGCCGTCCACGCCGGCGGAATGCCCGCGATCTCGTGGAGGAACCGGCTGAGCACCTGCTGGCCGTGCGGCGAATGCAGGACCTCCGGGTGGTACTGCACGCCGGCGAGCTTGCGGGCCCGGTCCTCGAACGCGGCGACGGGGGCGCCCTCGCTCGTGGCCGTCACCTCGAACCCTTCGGGCGCCTCGGTGACCGCGTCGCCGTGGCTCATCCACACGGGCTGACGGGACGGCAGGCCGTCGTGCAGCAGACCACCCTGCACCGTCAGGTCGGTGCGGCCGTACTCACGGGTGCCGGTGTGTGCCACCGTTCCGCCGAGCGCCCCGGCCATGGCCTGGAATCCGTAGCAGATACCGAATACCGGCACGTCCAGATCGAACAGCGCCGGATCGAGCTGGGGCGCACCGTCGGCGTAGACGCTCGACGGACCGCCCGACAGCACCACGGCGAGGGGATTCTTGGCCGCGATCTCCTCGACGGTCGCGGTGTGCGGAACCACCTCGGAGTAGACCTTCGCCTCACGCACCCGCCGGGCGATCAGCTGCGCGTACTGCGCGCCGAAGTCGACGACGAGGACCGGTCTCTGTTGCTCGATATCTGCCACCGGGTCAGTCTAATCGGCGCAGCTCCGTGGTCTGCGCGACCCCATGACCCGGCCACGCTGCCGCTATGCAACGCCGTGCTTCTGCGCGTCGGGCACCGCGGAGCCGCTGCGGATCTCGACGATCGGCAGCACCAGGGCGGCGGGGGCGCCCGCGGGCACGACCGGCGCGATCGGTGCGACCGGGTTCAGGCGCCGGTATCCCTCGCCCTGCGCCGGACGGAGGTCCTCTTCACCCTTGTTCGGCCACAGCGAGGCCGCCCGCTCCGCCTGCGCCGAGATCGTCAGCGACGGGTTGACGCCCAGGTTCGCGGACACGGCGGACCCGTCGACGACACTCAGCGTCGGGTACCCCCACACGCGGTGGTAGGGGTCGATGACGCCCTTCGACGGCTCCGACGCGATCGTGCATCCGCCGAGGAAGTGGGCCGTGAGCGGAATGTTGAACACGTCCCCCCAGGTTCCGCCCGCGCGGCCGTCGATCTTCTCCGCGATGCGGCGGGTCGCCTCGTTGCCCGCCGGGATCCAGCTCGGGTTCGGCTCCCCGTGGCCCTGCTTGCTGGTGACCTTGCGCCGGCCGAACAGTCCCTTCTTCGTGTACGTGGTGATGGAGTTGTCGAGGTTCTGCATCACCAGCGCGATGATGGTGCGCTCGCTCCACTTGTACGGGGTGAGGACCTTCAACGCCTTGGGATCCTTCGCCAGCTCCCGGAGGAACGTCATCCACCGCCGCCCGCCGCCGTCCGTCAGCAGGGTCTGCAGCAGGGCCATCGAGTTCGACCCCTTGCCGTACCGCACGGGTTCGACGTGGGTGTCGGCGGTCGGGTGGAACGACGACGTGATCGCGACGCCCTTGGTGAGTTCGAGCGCCGGGTCCACCTTGTTCTTGGCGGCGCCGAGAATCGACTCGGAATTGGTGCGGGTGAGCACGCCCAGCCGGTCGGAGATCTTGGGCAGCGCGCCCGTCTCCTTCTGGTCGAACAGCAGGTGTTGCGTCCCCCACGTTCCCGCGGCCAGCACGACGTTCGCGGCGGTGTACGTCCTGCGGTTCCGGTTCTTCCGCGGACCGCTGCGGCGGGTGAAGACGTCCCACGTTCCGTCGGACGCCTCGCGCAGACCGCTGACCGTCGTCATCGGGATGATCTCGGCGCCCGCCTTCTCGGCGAGACCCAGGTAATTCTTCAGCAGGGTGTTCTTGGCGCCGTGCCGACATCCGGTCATGCACTCGCCGCATTCGATGCACCCCGTGCGGTCGGGGCCGACGCCGCCGAAGTACGGGTCCGGCACGGTCTTGCCCGCTTCACCGAAGAACACACCGACCGGGGTCTGGATGAACGTGTCGCCCACACCCATGTCCTCGGCGACCGACTTGATGATCTCGTCGGCGGGGGTCATGTGCGGATTCTGGACCACTCCCAGCATCTTCCGGGCCTGCTCGTAGTACGGCGTGAGCTCGTCGTGCCAGTCGGTGATGTGCGACCACTGCTTGTCCTGGAAGAAGGAGGCCGGCGGCTTGTAGAGGGTATTGGCGTAGTTGAGCGACCCGCCACCGACACCCGCGCCGGCGAGGATCAGGCAGTCGCGCAGCAGGTGGACGCGCTGGATGCCGAAGAATCCGAGGGCCGGCGCCCACAGGAACTTCTTGACGTCCCAGCTGGTCTTCGCGAAATCGGCGTCGGCGTAGCGGCGGCCCGCCTCGAGGACGCCGACCTTGTAGCCCTTCTCCACCAATCGGAGCGCGGTGACGCTGCCACCGAATCCCGAACCGACTATGAGGACGTCGTAATCCGTTGCGCGCTGCTTGCTCATCACTCGACCTCCAACGAAACCTGAGTTATTACTCGCCAGTATGCACCCCGCGATTGTGACAGCTGCCACAAGGGTTGCCTAACTGTAACGCCAGGTATCAGAAACGGTCGCGGTACCCGCAAACGACCGTCGCCCGATGCCTCATCGGTGCAGTTGAACTGCACCGATGTGACATCGGGCGACGAATGAAGACGAAAGCGGTGGAGAGCGGAAGTCTCAGGCGCGGACGGTCAGGCCCACCTTCTGGAATTCCTTCAGATCCGAGTACCCCGACTTCGCCATCGAACGGCGCAGACCGCCGACGAAGTTCAGGGAGCCGAACGGGTCGTCCGACGGACCGGTCAGCACCCGGTCGAGCGACGGGCGCTCACCGAACGCGACGGGCAGCATCGTCCCGCGCGGGACCGACGGATGCGCGGCGGCCGACGGCCAGTACCAGCCGCCGCCGGGGGCCTCCGCGGCCACGGCCAGCGGCGCGCCCAGGACAGCGGCGTCCGCGCCGCAGGCGATCGCCTTCGCGAGATCGCCCGAGGAGGTGATGTTGCCGTCCGCGATGACGTGGACGTAGCGCCCACCCGTCTCGTCGAGGTAGTCGCGGCGGGCAGCGGCGGCGTCCGCGATGGCCGTGGCCATCGGCAGTCCGATGCCGAGCACCTCACCGGTGGTGGTGGCGCCCTCGGTCGAGCCGTATCCGACGATCACACCCGCCGCGCCCGTGCGCATCAGGTGCAGCGCGGTGCGATGATCGCTCACGCCACCGGCCACGACGGGGACGTCGAGTTCGGAGATGAACGTCTTGAGGTTCAGCGGCTCGCTGTCGCCGTGGGCGACGTGCTCGGCGGAGATGATCGTGCCGTGCACGACCAGCAGGTCGATGCCCGCCTCCAGCAACAGCGGGGTGAGCGCCCGGGCGTTCTGCGGGCTCACCCGGACCGCGGTCGTGACGCCCGCGTCACGGACCTGCGCGACCGCGGCGGCGAGGAGACCCGGCTGCAACGGCGCCGCATGCAGCTCCTGCAGCTTCTTGATCGGCGCCTCGACGTCGACGTCCGACTCCGCCAGCGCGACGAGGTCGGCGAGCTTCGCCTCGACGTCCGCGTGCCGGCCCCACAGACCCTCACCGTTGATGACCCCGAGGCCACCACGCTTGCCGAGTTCGATCGCGAACGACGGCGACACGAGCGCGTCGGTCGGATGCGTCAGCACCGGGATGTCGAACCGGTATGCGTCGAGCTGCCAGGCCGTCGACACCTCCTTGGAGGAGCGGGTCCGGCGGGAGGGGACGATGTCGATGTCGTCCAGCTCATAGGTTCGTCGGGCTGTTCGGCCCATGCCGATCTCAACGAGGTCGCGCACGCGCGCCCCTTTCTCGTGAATCGTGACTGGTTGCTAGCGGGCGGTGTAGTTGGGAGCTTCGACCGTCATCGTGATGTCGTGCGGGTGGCTCTCCTTCAGACCCGCGGCCGTGATCTGCACGAACTGCGCGTTCTGCAGCTCCTCGATCGACGACGCTCCCGTGTAGCCCATGGCGGCGCGCAGACCACCCGTGAGCTGATGCGTGACCTGGGACAGCGGCCCGCGGAACGCGACCCGGCCCTCGATGCCCTCCGGGACCAGCTTGTCCTCGGACAGCACGTCGTCCTGGAAGTAGCGGTCCTTCGAGTACGACTTGGCGGCGCCGCGGCTCTGCATCGCGCCGAGCGACCCCATGCCCCGGTAGCTCTTGTACTGCTTGCCGTTCACCAGGATCAGCTCGCCCGGCGACTCGGCGGTGCCCGCGAGCAGCGAACCGAGCATGGCCGTCGATGCGCCCGCCGCCAGCGCCTTCGCGATGTCGCCGGAGAATTGCAGGCCGCCGTCGGCGATCACCGGCACACCGTGCGGCTTCGCCGCGGCGACCGCTTCGAGGATCGCGGTGATCTGCGGGGCGCCGACACCGGCGATGACGCGGGTGGTGCAGATCGAGCCCGGTCCGACACCCACCTTGACCGCGTCGACACCGGCTTCGATGAGGGCAGCCGCACCACTGCGGGTGGCGACGTTGCCGCCGATGATCTGCACACGCTCGTCGACCTCGGCCTTGAGCTTCGAGATCATGTCCAGGACGCCGGCCGAGTGCCCGTGAGCGCTGTCGACGACGAGGACGTCCACGCCGGCGTCGGTGAGAGCCATCGCACGACTCCACGCCTCGTCACCCACACCCACGGCGGCACCGACGAGGAGCCGGCCGTCGCGGTCCTTGGTGGCGTCCGGATGCTGCTCGGTCTTCACGAAGTCCTTGACCGTGATGAGACCGGTGAGCTTGCCCTGCCCGTCCACGATCGGCAGCTTCTCGATCTTGTGACGGCGAAGCAGGCCCAGCGCCACCTCCGCGGTGACACCCTCCTGCGCGGTGATCAGCGGCGCCTTGGTCATGACCTCGGACACGGCCCGATTCTGGTCGACCTCGAAGCGCATGTCGCGGTTGGTGATGATGCCCACCAGTTGCCCGGCCGCATCGGTCACCGGCAGTCCGGAGATCCGGAAGCGGGCACATTTGGCGTCCACCTCGGCGAGGGTGTCGGACGGCTTGCACGTGACCGGATCGGTGACCATTCCCGCCTCGGACCGCTTGACCGTCTCGACCTGCCCCGCCTGGGCCTCGACCGACAGGTTGCGGTGCAGGACGCCCATGCCACCGGCGCGAGCCATGGCAATGGCCATCCGCGCCTCGGTGACGGTGTCCATCGCGGAGCTGACGAGGGGCACTCGCAGCCGGATGTCGCGGGTCAGCTGACTCGACGTGTCGACCTGGCCGGGAATGACATTCGACGCCGCCGGCAAGAGCAGGACGTCGTCGTACGTGAGACCCAGCATCGCGACCTTGTTCGGGTCGTCACCGCCGGTGTGTACATGCCCTGCTGAACTTGTCATGCGGTTCGGGCCCTCCATGGAACATAGGTGCAGCGCCGCGGCGCCGTCTGTGGACAGTCGGATCTTCGATCCGGTTTACAGGGAAAAGTCCGGAGCGTCGATCGATATTCCCAGCTCCGGGAACCATGATATCGGCTCGGCGCGATCACCACGGAGCCCACCCACGCTGGGCGTACGCCGAACGGCTGGCGCAGACCGGGCTGACCTGCGTACCGTGGTGCTGTGCGCGATCAACTGCCTCCAGGTCTGCCCCCGGACCCCTTCGCCGGCGACCCCGCCGACCCGTCCGCAGCTCTCGATGCGATCGAACCGGGCCAGCCACTCGACCCCCACGAGCGTCTCGCCGTGGAGGAAGATCTGGCTGACCTCGCCGTGTACGAGGCGCTGCTGGCCCATCGTGGGATCCGCGGGCTCGTCGTCTGCTGCGAAGACTGCCAGCAAGATCACTACCACGATTGGGACATGCTCCGTGCCAATCTCCTCCAGCTTCTGGTCGACGGCACCGTGCGCCCGCACGAGCCCGCCTACGACCCGACACCCGAGGCCTACGTCACGTGGGATTATTGCCGTGGCTACGCCGACGCCTCGATGAACGACGCTCTGCACGGGGACGGCTTCGACGCCTGATCCGGCACGCCTACCGATACAAACGACTGTGGCCCGACACTTCGCGTGTCGGGCCACAGTCGTTCGTGCTGGAAGAGTGCGCCGCTAACTGGTGGGCGGCGGCACCGGCACCGTGGTCGTGGTGGGCAGCGGTGCCGACGACGGCACCTGCGGGACCTGCTGCTGGGTGGACGGCTCCGTTGCCGGAGTGTCCGAGGGCAGCACCGGGAGCTGCATGATCGTGGGATCGGGGTTCGGCGACGGCAACGTCTCCGGCGGCGGAAGCGTCGGCAACTGCGGCAGTTGCGGCAACGGGATTGCCGGAAGTCCCGGAATCTGCAGATCGGTGGGCAGGGTGCCCGTGCCCGGCAGCGGGCCGACTCCCGGCAACGTCGTGGCACCCGGGGTGCCCGGCAGGGTGGCCGGCATCTCGTTGGTCTGCGCCGGCGCGTTCGTCGTGGTGGTGCCGGGTGACGTCGTCGTCGGCGGCGTGGTGGGAGCGATCTTCTCGACTTCCGCGGCGAGCTTCGCACGCCACACGTCGAGTTCGTTCCGCAGGTCGGAGTCGCGGACTCCGCCGGAACGGCCGGCGGCGTTGTCCAGCATGTGCTGTGCCGACTCGGCGTCGCCCACCGCGATCAGCCGCTCGGCTTCCTGCAGCTGCGACGTGGTGTCGATCTGCGCGACGGTCGAATCGGCCTGCTGGCTGAACACGACCGACTTGACGCTCCACAGCGGATCGCCCGGTTCGGCGTTGTACGAGAAGATGGTGGCGCCACCCATGACGACCGCGATCGCGGCGGCAGCGCCTGCGATGGGTCGCAGCAGGCGGAGCTTGCTGCGGGCAGCGCTGCGTGCCGAACGGGCGTCCGAGGCGTCGATCGCCGCGATCACGTCGTCGAGCAGCGGTCCGGTCGGCATCGGCGTCGCCACGATGTCGGCGCGCCAATTCGTCAGCAGAAGCGCGAGCTCGTATTGCTCCGGCGAATCCGTTGCAACGGGACCGCCACCGGCGATCGCGTCGATCAGCGCATCGTCACGGCGCACTGCCGCGACGTCCACCGGTGCCTCGTCTCCTGGGAGATCGGCATCGGGATTGCCGTTGCGCTTGATGCCCCTAGCCAAACCTCTCACCTGCCCTCGTCACTTCTTTTTTCAGTTTCGCGATGGCTCGGTGTTGAGCCACGCGGACAGCTCCCGCAGTACTACCCACGGCCGCGGCCGTCTCCTCCGCCGACATACCGACCACGAGGCGGAGGATCAAGATCTCCCGGTGCTTCTCCGGCAGCGTGCTCAGCAGTTCGTTCATCTGCCTGCTCGCTTCCGAGTCCAGCGCCCTCTGTTCGGGTCCGTCGTCGTTGGCTACGACATCGGGTACTTCGGCGACGGGCTCCGACTTGTTACGTGCGGAGTTCCGATGCGCGTCGGCGACCTTGTGCGCGGCGATCCCGTAGACGAATGCCATGAACGGCCGGCCTTGGTCCTCGTAGCGAGGCAAGGCCGTCATCACGGCGAGGCACACTTCTTGCGCCACGTCGTCCGCGGAGAGTTGTCCCCTCTCCGCAGCACCGACCCTGGCTCTGCAGTAACGCACAACCAAGGGCCGAATGTTTTCCAGGACCAGAGCTAAAGCGGCCCGGTCGCCCTGCGTTGCAGCGGCGACGGCGGAGTCCAACTCCTCGCTCGTATTAGTCATCGTTGCTAGATATCCTGGCGTTACAGTGGCACCTCCCCCGATGGGTGTGCTCCCGCTCTCAGCGGAACACTCCAAGAGTAACGGTGCCGACCGAACGGTATTCGCGGGGATTCACACCGATTCGCGCACAATCGAGCCGTAGCCCGCCCGACCAGCGGTGTCAGATTCGGAAGCGCCCACCTCGCGCCCGGATCAGGGCTTCGCACTCCTCACGCGCCGCCTGGACACGTGAGTCCGACGTCACACCGCCCAGCAACATCGCAGCTGCCCACTTCAGAGGTATCAGGCCGTGCCGGTCGCAACGGTCGAGCACGTCGGCGGCGAGCCGTGCCGCGGGACCGGAATCGGGCTCCCCGGTCATCGCCGCGCTGCGCAGCAGGTCCGATTTGACGTCGTGGCGCGCGGATCCGGAGGCCTCCGAAATTTCCGCGGCGGTATCGGCGTGGCGGCGCGCCGAGGCGAAGTCGCCGGCCGCGAGGAACAGCTCCGCGCTCACCCAGTGGGCGCGGATCCGCTGCCGCCACAGCCGATCCGCGAGTTCCTCGTCCAGGTGCTCGGCGCACCGTTCGAGGAGGCGTCTGCCGAGTGCGAGACGACCGCATCCCAGGGCGTCTGCGGCAAGCCCGGTCAGCGCGTCGCAGCGGGCTTCGCGGACGAGGACGCCGCAGTCGTCACCGGAACCGATTCCGACCACCGCAAGGGCCCGGCCGTCGAATCCGGAGGCGAGACGGTGCCAGCCGAGCTGGCGCAGCAGTGACGCCTGCGTGCTCCACGCCAGCGAGACGACCCCGGGTTCGACGTCGTCGCCCCTCGTCAGCGCCTCCAGCTCGGCACGGGCCCGGCTGTAGTGCCCTCGCGCGCCCCACACCACTGCGCGCATCCAGCGCTCGACCGGAACGTCGGCGTCCGGCAGCGGGCTCACCCCCGGCTCGGCACCGAAAGCGGCGCGGTTCAACGATGTCGTGACTTCGGAACGGTGACTGGAATCGGGCACGCCGGAATCATTGCACCGGCGAGATCTATGGCACCGGCGAGATCATGGCAGCGCCGGGCGGCCGCGCGTCAGGTGACCGCGAGGACGGCGTCGACGGCCTCGCCGAGGGTGCCCAGTGCGGCGATCGACCGTGGCAGTTCCTGGGCATGGCATCCGGGGCCACTCGCGAGCACGGTCAGGCCGGTGCGGCGGCGGCGGATCGCCCGCACGAGAGACGGGACGTCGCATCCGGACGACGGCAACCACAGGATGATCACGTCCGGCTCGGCGTTGGTCACGGCGGCGAGGAGCGCGGACCGGCACACGGGCAGCGCCGTCCGCGTGTCGACCGAGGCGGTGGCGAGCGCTGCGCCCAGCGCCCGGAATTCGAGGCCGTAGGGATCGGGGGGCACCGCTTCTCGGGTGTCCACGGGGACGCGCACCAGCAGCACACGGCCACCGGCTCCGATGGGCGCGTCGAGCGTCATCGTCGACACGATCCCCGCAACGCAGTCGGTGAAGACGCGAACACTGGCGGCGGCGGCCTCCGAGTTCCTCCCGTCGTCCGCCCACTCGAGCACGGGAACGACCAGACTCGTCCACATCGAAACGAAACCCCGCTCCGCGGCCGCCCGCACGATGATCCGCCGGATGGTCACGACATCTCGTACCAGCAGCGCTCCCGATAAATTCCGGATCGAGGCCTCGCCGTCACCGAGGCCGGAAAATGCCGACAAAAGGTTCGACGAGTCTGTTTTCGTTCCGTTCACCGAGTTGTCATGCAGATTTTCCTCGTCCGGTCGCGGGTCCTTTTCTGACGAAAATGTAGCCATTGCGTTAATCGCATATCTCGCCGCCTCGGCAGAGTTTGCCCCGCCGTCCAACGCCTGTTGCATGCACTCGAGTCTTGCGACGTCGAGCCGCGTGTATCTGCGGTGGCTCCCCTGCAGGTGGACGGACGGCCCGATGCCGTACCTGCGGTCCCAGGTACGGAGCGTCGAAGGAGCGACGCCGAGCTTCCTGGCCAGTGCAGATACCGAGATCGTGGGTCCCTCGTCGGGGGATCCGGAGGGGTGCTGGGTTTCAGGCTCCGCGGGCTGGGGCACCCGGACATCGTCACCCGCGATCCGGGGTCTTTCAACCCGAAACGGAATCATGGAACCGCGGGAATGTAAATATTTTCCAGGTTAACTTTCAGCTTGTGGGATATGTAAATCACCACTGTGAACAACTATTGACGCGATTTCGCAAGCGACTCTACGGTTAGCGACGTGAATGATTCAGTGGCTTGAACTTGCGTTCGAGCCCACGGTCCGCTCGTCGCCAGAGGCGAGCTTGCAGCTAAGGAGTCCACATGCCTGCACCCAACCACCTACCCGGCCCGAACGCGGATATCTGGGATTGGCAGATGCACGGACTGTGCCGCGGAGTCGACTCCTCGATGTTCTTCCATCCCGACGGGGAGCGTGGGCGGGCCCGCGCACAGCGGGAGACCCGTGCGAAGGAAATGTGCAGACGCTGCCCAGTCCTCGCCCAGTGCCGCAACCACGCCCTGAGCGTGTCCGAGCCCTACGGCATCTGGGGCGGAATGTCCGAGACCGAACGCGAAATGCACGCCCGTCACCGGCGCGGCCGGATCGCGGTCTGACCCCACTACGACGCTCACCGAGGAACCCTCGCCGCCGCGCGGGGGTTCCTCGCATCACATCGATCCCCTCGCCACCCATCCACGGCGACTCGGTCTCCGAATGCCTACCGGCTGGGAGAGATGAGTGGAAATGCACGCTACCGTGGTTCTCGATGAAACGAGAAGAGTGTCGGTGACGAACCACGAGGGCAACTTGCCAGCAGAAGACGTGTGCCCGGCGGACGCAACCGGGGCACGCACCGCCCGGGCCACCGAGTCCGCAGAGCTCTCCGACGCCATGGCCCGGGTCGCGAACGGCGACGCCGAGGCGTTCGCCGAGCTGTACGACCGGACGAGCGCCCGGATCCACGGAATGGTGCTGCGCGTTCTCCGGGATCCCGGTTACGCCGAGGAGACGACACAGGAAGTCTTCCTCCAGGCTTGGCGCACCGCGTCGAATTTCGATCCCGCTCGCGGCTCTGCCCTGTCCTGGCTGATGACGCTCGCGCACCGCCGGGCGGTCGACCGGGTGCGGTCCGAGCAGGCGGGCACCGACCGCGAGGCACTCTACGAGAACACCAACGTCGCCGGTCC
This sequence comes from Rhodococcus sp. NPDC056960, assembly GCF_042674125.1. NCBI lineage: Bacteria > Bacillati > Actinomycetota > Actinomycetes > Mycobacteriales > Nocardiaceae > Rhodococcus > Rhodococcus sp. NPDC056960. Next base: position 97,616 of record NZ_JBHURF010000005.1, read on the forward strand.
GTTCGACCACGTCACCGAGGAGGTGACCCGGCGCCTCGAGCATCAGTCGGTGCTCGCCTGCCTCGACTCCCTCACCGACATGCAACGCGAGTCGGTCGCGATGGCGTACTACGACGGTCGCACCTACCGAGAGGTCGCCTCCCAGCTGGGGGTTGCACTGTCGACGGTCAAGACGCGCATCCGTGACGGTTTGACGCGGCTGCGCGGCTGCCTGGGAGGGCTGTGACATGAACGACGAACTCGTGGGCATGGCGTACCCGTATGCGCTCGACGCGCTCGACGTCACCGAACGCCACGAACTCGACACCGATCTCGCCGCGACGGACGAGCGGACGCGGTCCACGTTCACCGACGAGGTTCGCCGGATCCACGAAGCGTTCGCGGTGGTGAGTGCGGTCGGCGCCGTCGACCCCCCGCCGTACGTGCGGGCACGACTTCTCGCCGAGGTCGGGAGGTCCGCACCGGGACACACACCGGCAGAACACTCCCCGTCAGGGCCGATCTCGCTGACCGAGCGCCGATCCCGTCGGCGTCGCTGGCAGATCGCCGTCGCGGCGGCCGCTGCGGTCGGCGTGCTCGCCGGCGGCACGGTGATCGTCCGGCAGCTCACCGAGGGTCCGGCGCCCACCGTGGCGGAGCAGGTGATGGACGCCGCCGACATGCATTCGTCGACGAGTGCGATCGCGGCAGGCGGGTCGGCGACCGCCAGCTACTCGAGGTCGCAGGACGCCGTCGTGTTCGTGCTGGACGGCGTGGCCCCGCCCGCACCCGACACCGTGTACCAGCTGTGGTTGATGCCCGAATCGGGGGATGCGCCGGTGCCGGCCGGAACCCTGTCGCCCTCCGACGTCCTGTCGAACACGCCCGTCGTCCTCGACGACGTCGGGTCGATGTCGAAGCTGGCCGTCACCGTCGAGCCGCCCGGCGGGTCACCGCAGCCGACGTCGGATCCGTTCGCGGTGCTGCAATTGAGCTGATCCGGCGCAGGCCGGACGGAAGAAACCCCCGCGCGGTGATCCGCACGGGGGTTTCTTCGGCTGAACGGTCGGATTGTCCGACCGGCGCGACGGCAGAGCCTAGTGGCTGTGCCCGTGACCGGTCTGAGCCTCTTCCTCTTCCGCCGGCTTGTCGACGACGGCGCTCTCGGTGGTGAGGATCATCCGCGCGACCGAGGCCGCGTTGACGACCGCGGAGCGGGTGACCTTCACCGGGTCGACGACGCCGTCGGCGAGCAGGTCGCCGTAGGTGAGGGTCGCGGCGTTGAAACCGTGTCCCTTGGGCTGCTCGGCAACCTTGCTGGTCACGACGGACCCGTCGAGGCCGGCGTTGCTGGCGATCCAGAACAGCGGCGCCTGCAGGGCTTCGCGCACGACCTTGACGCCCGTGCCTTCGTCACCGGTCAGACCGAGGTTGTCGGCCAGCTCGGTGCTCGCCTGGACGAGGGCGGAACCGCCACCGGGGACGATGCCCTCGGCGACCGCGGCCTTGGCGGCGTTGACGGCGTCCTCGACACGGAACTTGCGCTCCTTGAGGTCCGTCTCGGTGGCTGCGCCGACCTTGATGACAGCGACGCCACCGGCCAGCTTCGCCAGACGCTCTTCGAGCTTCTCGCGATCCCAGTCGGAGTCGGTGTTCTCGATCTCGCGGCGCAGCTGCGCGACGCGGCCCTTGATGTCGTCGTCGGTTCCGGCGCCGTCGACGATGGTGGTCTCGTCCTTGCTGACCACGACGCGACGTGCGCTGCCGAGCAGGTCCAGGCCTGCGTCCTTCAGCGTGAGGCCGACGTCGGAGTTGATGACCGTGCCGCCGGTGACGACGGCGAGGTCGTCGAGGAACGCCTTCCGGCGGTCACCGAAGAACGGCGCCTTGACGGCGACGGCCTTGATGGTCTTCCGGATGGAGTTGACCACGAGCGTCGAGAGAACCTCGCCCTCGACGTCCTCCGCGATGATGAGGAGCGGCTTGCCGCTCTCGGCCACCTTCTCCAGCAGCGGCAGGAAGTCGGGCAGGGACGTGATCTTCTCGCGGAACAGCAGCACGAGTGCGTCCTCGTACACGGCCTTCTGGGCGTCGAGATCCGTGACGAAGTACGGCGACAGGTAGCCCTTGTCGAACTGGACACCCTCGGTGATCACGAGCTCGGTCGCCAGGGTCGAGGACTCCTCCACCGTGACGACACCGTCGGTGCCGACGCGGGTGAGCGCCTCTCCGACCATCTCGCCGATCTCCTCGTCGCGCGAGGAGACGGTCGCGACCTGGGCGATGGAGTTCTTGCCCTCCACCGGCTTCGCGACGGCGAGCAGTGCCTCGACGACCTTGTCGGCCGCGGCGTTGATGCCGATGCCGAGTGCCATCGGGTTGGCACCCGCGGCGATGTTCTTCAGACCGCCCCGCACGATGGCCTGGGCCAGCACGGTCGCGGTGGTGGTGCCGTCGCCTGCGACGTCGTTGGTCTTGGTGGCGACGCTCTTGACGAGCTGCGCGCCGAGGTTCTCGAACGGGTCCTCGAGCTCGATTTCCCGGGCGATGCTGACACCGTCGTTGGTGACGGTCGGGCCGCCGAAGGCCTTTGCCAGCACTACGTGGCGGCCACGCGGACCCAAGGTCACCTTGACCGCGTCGGCAAGCTTGTCGACTCCACGCTCGAGAGACCGGCGTGCGACCTCGTTGAACTCAATCTGCTTGGACATGTGTTCTGTCTTCTCCTGGATCTCAGGGTTACGCGCGTGAACGCACTCCGCCCCGGGATCCTGTGGGGACTCCGGGGCGGATCACGTATGGCTTACTTGGAGACGACAGCCAGCACGTCGCGTGCCGACAGGATCAGGTACTCCTGGCCGGCGTACTTGATCTCGGTTCCGCCGTACTTGGAGTAGATGACCGTGTCACCCTCCTTGACGTCGACCGGGATGCGGTTGCCCTGCTCGTTGACGCGGCCTTCGCCGACTGCGACGACGGTGCCCTCCTGGGGCTTCTCCTTGGCCGTGTCGGGAATGACCAGGCCGGAGGCAGTCGTCGTCTCAGCCTCGTTGGCCTGGACGAGGATCTTGTCCTCGAGCGGCTTGATGTTGACGCTCGCCACGATGAGCCCTCCACTTTGGGGTATGCGGATCCGGAGACTTCTCCGGACTCCTTGTTTGAGTGTTTCGTTTACGGCACGTCACACAGCCCCGTCGTCGCGGGTGCCGGAGCTCGATCGGCGCCACTTGGCACTCTATACGTGAGAGTGCCAACCCTCAAGGAGAAGGGGGTGGTAGATCGCGCCGAGCCGAAAAACGGCCTGCCTCACGGGTCGTCACCTAAGGTTCCCCTGGTGTCTGACATCAATCGGCGTAAATTCCTGACAATTGCCGGGCTCGGGGCCATCGGAACGGTGGGGTTCGGCGCACGCCCGTGGGGGTTGCAGTACGCGGGGGCGGCGCCGCTACCCACGTCCGGGGCCGGGACCACGCTCGAAGCGGTGGCCGTCCCGCTCGGAGCCTCGGGGTACCGCAAGCTCGGCGCGGGAGCGGGGTGGCCGACGATCGTCCGCACCGAACTCGCCGAAGCCCGCAGCGGGCGCGAAGACCGGCGCACCGCACTCGCCTCCCTCGTCCAGCTCACGGACGTGCACCTGGTCGACGCCCAGTCCCCCATGCGCTTCGAATACGTGCACCCCTTCACCGGTTCCGCGTTCCGCCCACACGAGACCCTCACCGCACAGGGTCTCGTCGCGCTGGTCGCACGCGTCAACGCGCTCGCGTCCGGCCCGCACACGCAGCGCCCGTTCGACGCCGTCGTGAGCACTGGCGACAACACCGACAACAAGGAGTTCGCCGAACTCGGCTGGTTCCTCACCGCGCTCAACGGCGGCACCATCGTCCCCAACACGGGCGCCCCGGACCGGTACGAAGGAGTGCAGAACTCGGGTGCGGATCTCTACTGGAACCCCGAATCCTCCGTCCAGGACATGTACAAGAAGGCCGGCTTCCCGGAGATCCCCGGACTGCTCGACGCCGCGATCCGCCCCGTCACGAGCCCTGGCCTGCGCACCCCCTGGTACTGCGTCTTCGGCAATCACGACGACTCTGTGGAAGGCACCGTCCCCAGCGGCATCCCCCCGCTCGAAGCCATGTACACCGGTTCGCTGAAATTCGAGGTCCCCGGCTCGCCGGAGCAGGCGAAGGCGGTCGACATCGCCACCAAGTTCGACCCCGCGGCCCTTCCCGGCGCGCTGTCCGCATTCACGACCCCACCGCGGGTCGTCACACCCGACCCCGCGCGGGCGCCGTTCACACCCCGTCAGTTCATCGCCGCGCATCTGGACCCGGCCAACACGGGCCCCGGACCGGCCGGTCACGGATTCGCGCCCGATGCCGGGGAGACCGGCATCGGCTACTACTCGTTCGACATCGCCCCGGGCGTGGTCGGCATCAGCATGGATTCCACCAACCGGGCGGGTTTCGTCGACGGCTCGCTGGGCGCGGCGCAGTTCCAGTGGATCGAGGACACCCTGACGGCAGGCAGCAGCCGCTACTACGACACGGCGGGCCGCCCGGTGTCGCAGGCCCGCAGCGACACGTGGTTCGTCCTGTTCAGCCACCACACCAGCGGCAGCATGGACAACGTCGTCCCCGACCCCTCGGCCCCGTCCGAGCCCCGGATCCGGGGGTCACGACTGGTGGATCTGCTGCACCGATTCCCGAACGTCCTCGCCTGGGTCAACGGACATACCCACGAGAACCGGATCACCCCGTGGCCCGGAGCGACTCCGGAGCAGTCGTTCTGGGAAATCAACACGGCCTCGCACATCGACTTCCCCCAGCACGGCCGGATCGTCGAAGTGGTCGACAACGCCGACGGAACCGTGTCGCTGCTCACGACGCTGTTCGAGGCCGACAGCCCCTACGCCGTCGATCACACCGATCTCTCCCCGCTCGGGCTGGCGTCGCTGTACCGGGAGTTGTCGTTCAACGACATTCACGCCGACCCCGACCTGCTCGGCGGGACGCCGGACCGGAACGTGGAACTGGTACTGGTGTCGGGCCGTTAGGTCCGGCGCCTGCGGGCCCACTGGACGGCCGCGACGATCACCCGGATGCCGACGCCGAGCAAGATGAGATTTCCGATCATCTGCACGCTCACGACGGCTCTCGACGGGTCGGTCGTCGCGGCGATGTCGCCGAACCCGACCGTCGAAAATACGGTGATCGAGAAGTAGAGGGCTCCCATGCGGGTGAGGGGCTCGGTGAAGTAACCCGGATCACTCTCGGACATCAGGCAATAGCCGGTCGCAAAGCCGAGCAGGTAGAGCGGCACGATGAGAGCCAGCGCCTCGATCGCCTGGAGCGTGGGTACCTCGGACCGCATGATCCGCCGGACCTGCCACACCGCGGCCACCACGACCACGGCGATGCCACCCACCAGGAAGAGCACGGCGGACAGGTCCCCCAGCGAGGTCCACGGTGTGGCGAAATACACCACCCCGCACAGCAGGACGGTGCTCAGGGGGCGCAGAACCGCGCGCACTACGAGCCGTCGGCGCTCACGTCTCGTGAGGGTGCGGAAATCGCTGGCGCGTCGCATGAGATTCCTTTGGACAACTGTGCAGGTGAGACCGGATATCGAGCGCAATCTTCGTCTTCCAGGGCCGAAAGTCGGGAGCGAAATCCGTTTGTTTTCTGTAACGTTCAGATAACAGTCGCCGATTCAACGGGCAGGAATTCCTCGCTGAACTGGGCGTTCCGACAGAGATGGCAGGTCACGCGTCGAATACGTGAGGGGGTGTGTGATGGGTATGTCCCTGGGCATGTCGACCGGTGCGGCAGGTGTGGGTTCCGCCCTCCTCAGCACAGCCGCCAACGGTGCGCAGAACGTCGAGTTCCGCTACCTGTCCGCCGATCAGGCGCACATCGACCTCGGCGACCTGGTCCGTTCCTCCATCTCGCTGATGACCACCCAGGTTCCCGCCGATCCCACCACTCCCGACGCGTTCGCCGTCGCGTACCGGACGGCGGAGCAGGCGCATTCGATCCGCAGCGCCGTCAGCAGGCAGCGGCATCGCGTGCATCTCGTGCCCGAGACCGCCGCCACCCTCACCTATCTGCGGCACACCGGCGAGGTCGCTCAGCACGCCACCGTCGCGATCGTCGACTTCGGCGAGTCCGGGCTGTCCGTCGCGGTCGTCGATCAGGTGGACGGCACCGTCCTGCACGCCGACCGCACCAGCCACGTGAGCGGCACCGGTATCGACGACCTCGTCTACCACCACGTCGTCGGCAGTCTCGCCACTCCGCATCCCCTTCGGCACCTGGACCGCGATCTGCTCTCGGCGCGGTGCCGTGTCGCGAAGGAGCAGTTGTCCTCGGAGCCGAACGCGCACGTCGACATCGACCTGCAGGGCATCCGCCCGATCGAGATCAGCCGCAGCAGGTTCGAGGAGATCGCGGCACCGACGGTCCGGGTCGCGGTCGAGTTCATCCGCGCCACCGTCGCCGACTCCCCGCGTCCTCCCGACGCGCTGGCGCTGGTCGGTGGTGGCGCGAACATTCCGGCGATCGCCTCCGCCGTCGCCGACGCGTTCACCGCTCGCGTCATCGCGGTGCCCGAACCGGACACGGCGACAGCGAAGGGTGCAGCGCTGCTGGCTGTCTCCTCCGCCATCCGAAACTACCCGGCCACCGAATCGAACCGCCCGGGTTCGGCGACGAAGGTGTCCGGGGCGCTCGTTGGCGCCCTGGTCGTCGGCGGGCTCGTCCTCGGCTACGGCGTGAAGGAACTCGCACCCGCCCCGGATCCCAGCGTCTCCCCCGCCGGGACCGACACGTTCCAGACCACAGAACAGGTCACGACCACGACGACGGATGCACCTCCCGCCACGAGGATTCCGTCGTACGATCCCACGCCGACACGGGACTACTCCCCGAACCCGGTGGCCCCGCCCACGTCGGAACCGCAGACGAACCGCACCCCGGAGCACGTGCCCGACTCGTCGAGTGCGACCACCACTCCGCCCCCGCCGACCACGACCCCGCAGCCGACGCCGACCGCTCCGGCGCGGCCGCCCCTGCCCGGCACCAACCCGCCGCAACCGGCTTGGCCGCACATCGAGTGGCCCGCCATTCCGCCGCTGTGGCCGCAGGTTCCGGGAGAATCCACCCCGAACGAACCGAGCCCCGTCGCCCCGGCCCCGGGCGTTCCCGAGGTGGCGCCGCCGGCCGGCACGCCCGGGGCACCGGCAGCACCGGCGGAGCCCCCGGCATCCGAGGGGCTCTTCCCGATCGTCCCGGCGCCGGGCACGGTCGCTCCGAGCCCGAACGCCTCGCAACCGAGCGGCGCTCAACCCGAGGCGGCGCTGACTCCGCCTGCCACCGAGACCGTCACGATCCCGGTCAGCTGAACACCTGACTGGTCGCCACCGACAGTCCCGGATCGCTCGCCACCGTCAGCAGGGACGGCGCGGCGCCGCCCGCGATCAGGTGGGCACCCAGGGACGCGATCATGACTCCGTTGTCGGTGCACAAGCGCGGCTTGGGAACCCGCAGCGTCAGGCCCGCGTCGGCGCAGCGTTCCTCGGCGAGCGCGCGGATACGCGAGTTGGCCGTGGCACCCCCACCGAGGACCAGAGTGTCGACGCCGACGTCACGGGCGGCACGCACCGCTTTCATCGTCAGCACGTCGGCCACGGCCTCCTGGAAGCTCGCCGCGATGTCCGGCACCGAACACACCTCCCCGGCACGCTCCTTCGATTCGACATATCGCGCGACAGCCGTCTTCAGGCCGGAGAACGAGAAGTCGTGCCGCGCATCGCGCGGCCCGGTCATGCCGCGCGGGAACGGAATCGCGTTCCGGTCGCCGTCCTGCGCCGCGGCGTCGAGGGCGGGCCCACCGGGGAAGCCGAGTCCGAGGAGGCGGGCCACCTTGTCGAACGCTTCGCCGGCTGCGTCGTCGACGGTCGTGCCCAGTTCGACGATGGGTTTCGCGAGATCCTCGACGTGCAGGAGGTGCGTGTGCCCCCCCGACACGAGCAGCGCCACGCAGGGCGGCATCGGCCCGTGCTCGAGGGTGTCCACCGAGACGTGGCCGCCGAGGTGATTCACGGCGTAGAACGGGACGTCCCATGCCGCCGCATAGGCTTTCGCGGCCGCGACACCGACGAGCAGGGCACCGGCCAGGCCGGGTCCGATGGTGACGGCAAGCGCGTCCGGCCTGGCGATCCCGGCCGCCGCGAGGGCACGCCTCATCGTCGGGACGATGGCCTCGAGATGTGCGCGGGACGCGACCTCCGGCACCACCCCTCCGTAGCGGGCGTGCTGGTCGACACTGGACGCGACCTCGTCGGCGAGAAGTTCACATGTTCCGTCGCCGTTCCACCGGACGATGCCGACTCCGGTCTCGTCACAAGAGCTTTCGATCCCCATGACGATCATTGCACCGGCTCCTCACCCGATCCGGGCCGGCGCATGGTGAACGCGTCCGCACCGCTCGGTTGGTAGTACTTCTTACGGGTTCCCACGATCTCGAATCCTTCACGTCGGTACAGCGCGATCGCCGCGTCGTTGTCGGTCCGCACTTCGAGAAACACCGGACCGCCGCGGGTGTCGGCGACGCGGAGAAGCTCGTCGAGGAGGGCGCCGCCGATGCCCCGGCGCTGGCAGGCCGGGTCCGTTCCGATCGTGTGTATCTCGGATTCCGGATGCGCACCATCGCCCAGCAGGGCGATGCCGGCGTATCCGACGACGTGGCCCGACTCGTCCCGCGCCACGGTGTAGCGCACGTGCGGGGCGGCGAGTTCCGCCCTGAACGCGCTTGCGCTCCAGGGCCCGTCGCCGACGAAGAGGAGGGTCTCGAGTTCCGCGCAGCGTTCGGCGTCCGCTGCCGACATCGGTTCGATGCGGAACGTCATTTCTTCCGGTCCGCCAACTCGACTGCGTCCGGGCGCCGCAGGTACAGCGGGACCAGCGCGTCCGGGGCGCTGCCACTGAACAGGGCCCCCGCGGCCACCGCGACCAGCCCTGCGGGCGAGGGCGTTTCCACGGGTTCGACGGGCAGATCGAAGAAGTCGACGTGCGACGGCGATCCCGCGACCACCTCGGACGGCATGGGCTCGAGTTCGCGCGGCTTCACCACCGCCGGACCCTCCACCCGCACTCCCGCCGAATACCGCGCCCAGTACACCTCCCGGCGGCGTGCGTCCGTGACGACGAGCAGATTGCGGTCCCCGCCCACCTGGGCGGCGATGGCGTCGAGGCTGCACACGCCGTGCGCCGGAATGCCGAGGGCATCGGCGAACGCGGCGGCGGTAGCCATCCCCACGCGCAGTCCGGTGAACGGTCCGGGCCCGGCCCCGACCACCACCGCGTCGAGGTCCGCGGCGACGTGACCCGACTCGGTGAGGCATTCGAGGATGTGCGGGGTGAGCACTTCCGCGTGGGCACGCGGGTTGACCGTCACGCGCACCGCGAGGGTGTGCACCGCCCCGACCGATGCGGAATCGGCCGAAACCCGGACGACTCCGGCGGTCACGGCAGGCGTGGATGTGTCGATGGCGAGAACAAGCACGGTAACTGAGGGTACTCGCACGTCAGAACGGCTCCCGACACCTGACCCGTCAGGAAATCCACTCCCAGTGGGCCGTGCGGACGTCCGTCTCCGGTTCGCGGCGCAGACGCACCCGCAGGTGGCGGTCGACCAGTTGCTCGACGATGCCCTCTCCCCATTCGACGACGACTACCGCTGCAGCCAGGTCGGTGTCGAGGTCGAGCGCGTCGAGTTCGTCCAGCGCGTGCGGGCCGCTGCCACCCAGCCGGTACGCGTCCACGTGCACCATCCCGACCGGTGCACCCCCACCCGGCCGAGTCCCCGCCCGGTGCTCCCGCGCGATCACGAATGTGGGCGAAGTCACTCGCCCCTGCACGCCGAGCCCGGCCCCGATTCCCTTCGTCAGTGCGGTCTTCCCCGCACCGAGAGGGCCGTCGAGCACCACGAGATCACCGGCGACGAGTCCCCGGGCGAGGTTCCGCCCGAACTCCTCGGTGTCCTCCGCCGTCGCCAGCACCACGGTCCCGCTCACGGGCAGTACTCCCTCCTCAGCCGACATCGGAATGCTCACGCGATTCGAACGTGGCCAGGCCACGGTGCAGCACCCGGTCGACCGCGTCCGACACCACAGTGGGGAACTCGAGCTGCACCAGGTGGCCGGCGCCGCGCACCCGCACCAGTTCGGACTCCGGAAGGTCCGCCGCCAATTTCCGGGAGCTGCCGAACGGGATGGTCATGTCGCTGTCGCCGCACACCACGACGGACGGGGTGCGTTCGAGCGCCTCGAGTGACGCGGACTCGTCGTGCAATTCGAGCGTGCGCAGGAAGTTCACGATGGTGACCACCGACGTCCGGTCCAGCATCGAGTCGGAGAACCTGTGCAGCCGCGGACTCACGTCCGTGCCGTACGACGCCGCCCGCAGGATTGGGGTGATCAGGACGCGGGCCGCGCCGCGCGCGTGCTGGACGAGTTCGGGCGAGGTCCGGACGGCGAGCCGGAAGCCGTCGATGACCGGGTTCTGCAGGTTCCGCGTCAAACCGGTCTCGCTGAGCCCGGCTGCGGCCGTGGCCACCAGGCCCGCACCGATCACCCGGGCCGCCACCAGCTCGGGCCGTTGCCCCGCGAAGGCGAGCACCGTCATCCCACCCATCGAATGCCCCACCAGCACAACCGGTCCGGTGGGTGCCTTCGCCTCGACGACGGTCGCGAGATCGGCGCCGAGCTGAGCGATGGTGCAGCTCGCCGCGGACGGCACACCCGAATCGCCGTGCCCGCGTTGGTCGTAGAACACCATCCGCACGTCGTCGCCCCACCGCTCGGCGAGCTGACGGCGCTGGAAGTGCCACGACGTCATATCCAGGCAGTAGCCGTGCACGAATACCGCCGTCACCGGGGCGTCGTCAGGTCCGACCTCGCGAACGGTGAGCGCGACGCCGTCCTCGGTGACCACGACGCTGCGCCGATCCCGCGACATCAGCGTGAAGTCCTCGTCGCCGTAGATCTCCCGCCCCGGCCGGGTCGCGCTCCGCAGCGCATTGACTCCGGCCACCGAGCCCAGCGCCAGCGCGCTCAGCATCCCGCCGACCAGCCCCAACCGCTTCGACACCCCCATGGCCTACGTGCCTGCCCCGCCGATGTAGCTGCGCACCGTGCGTCCGCGAACTCCGGTCACCACCTCGTAGTGGATGGTGTCGAGTTCGTCGGCCCAGGCTTGCGCGTTGGGCTCGCCGAGGTCACCGTTGCCGAAGAACACCGCGGTGTCGCCTTCTCTGACTCCCCCGCCGTCCGGTCCGAGATCCACGACCACCTGGTCCATGCAGACCCGTCCGATCCCCGGGCGGCGCTCCGAGCCCAACTGGACCTCGAATCGGCCGCTGAGCGAACGGGGCAGCCCGTCGGCGTACCCGAACGGGAGCAATGCGACCGTCGTGTCGTGGGGGGCCACCCACATGTGCCCGTAGGACACGCCTTCACCCGCCGCCACCTTTTTCACCAGAGCCACCCTCGATCGCAGTGTCATCGCCGGGCGCAGCCCGAACTGACCGAGTTCGGGAACGGGCGACAGACCATATATCGCGATTCCCGGCCGAACCATGTCAAACCGCAGGTCGGGGCGGGTCAGGGTGGCCGCCGAATTGGACAGGTGCACCACTTCGGGAACCAGCCCGTGCCGCTTGGCATCCGCGATCGCGCCTTCGAGTCGTTCGCGCTGGGAATCGATCCACGCATGGTGCGGTTCGTCGGCATGCGCGAGATGCGAGAACATGCCGCGCAGCCGCACCACGCCCTCGGCCTGTGCGCGCGCCAGATCGACGAGGACCTGCGGCAGTTCGTCGGGTGCGACGCCGTTGCGGTTCAGCCCCGTGTCGACCTTGATCGTGACGATCGCGGTGGTGCCGACGCTCCGGGCGGCAGCGACCACCGCGGCGAGGTGGCGGGGCGAGGAGACACCGAGTTCCACACCGGCCGCGATCGCGGGGGCGAAATCGGCGTCGACGGTGTGCAGCCACGCCAGGACGGGCGCCTCGATTCCCGCACGGCGCAGCGTCAGCGCCTCCGACACCGTCGTCACGCCCAGTTCCGACGCGCCCGCGGCCAGCGCCGCCCGGGCGACGGGCACCGCACCGTGGTTGTAGCCGTCCGCCTTCACGACGGCCATCAGCGCCGCGTCACGGGCACTGTCGCGCAGGATACGGACGTTGTGCGCGATCGCGTCCAGATCCACCACCGCTTCCGCCTGAGGCGCCGATGTCGGCCCGCCGGTCGCCGCGAGTTCGCTGTGGCCGTCCTCGTCCGCCGGTACTGCTTCAGCAAGCGTCATATGGTCGATCCTGCCATTCACGGTGCAGCCGGTGTTTCCTCGGGTGACACCCCCGCACGCAGGACCCTGATCGACTCCCTGAGGTGCGCGAGCAGGGTTCCGGCGGAGATCGGTGCTGTTCCACGCCCGGCGGAGCGGTCTGCGCCCCCGCCGCGAGCCGCCAGGTTCGCGGCGAGCGAGTGCGCTCGGGCGCCCACCGCGGCCGCGCGCTCCGGGGCGATGCCCGCGGCCATGAGTGAGCCGACGATCCCGGCGAGCACGTCCCCGGCGCCCGCGGTGGCGGACCACGACCCACCCGCCTCGTTGACGAGAACCCGTCCACCAGGTTCCGCGATCACCGTGGCCCGCCCCTTGAGCAGCACGTGGACGTTCCAGTCGGCAGCGAGAGCCCGCGTCGACGCGACCCGGTCCGGACCGGGATCCTTCCCCGTCAGCCGGGCGAACTCACCCGCGTGTGGTGTCAGCAGCGTCGCCGCGGTCCGCGACCGCACCAGGTCGGGGTCCTCGGCGAGCAGGGTGAGACCGTCCGCGTCGACCAGAACCGGCACGTCGGATTCGAGGACCGTGCGCAGTGTGCGCCGGGCGGCGTCGTCGGTGCCCATGCCCGGCCCCACCACCCAGGACTGGACGCGTCCGGCCTGCGCGAGGTCGGGAGTCGCGATCACCTCCGGCGAGTGCGCGAGCACCTCCCTCGTGCACGGCCCGGCGTACCGGACCAGCCCCGACGTGGCCGTGACGGCTGCGCCGGTGCACAGAACGCCCGCTCCGGGATAGCCGTCACTGCCGGCGACCACCCCGACGACCCCCTGCGAGTACTTGTCGTCGCCCGGTCCCGGCACCGGCCACGCGGCACCCACGTCGGCGGCGTCGAGTGCGATGATTCCGGCGCCGCCGAGCGGCAGTCCGATGTCCACCAGCTCCACTCGGCCGCAGTGCGCCGGCCCGAGAGCGTGGACCGGTTTGAGGGCGCCGAACGCAACGGTGACGGCGGCCCGCACGGCCGGTCCGTCGACCGCCCCGGTGTCCGGATCCACACCGCTCGGCAGATCCGCCGACACGATCGGCGCGTCGATCCGGTCGACGACGGCCGCAGCATCGGGACGCAGCGGTCCCCGGCCGGAAATTCCCACGATCCCGTCGATCACCAGATCGGGCAGGCCCGGATCGTCGGAGGGAGTGGCCGTCCGGCCGCCGGCCGCGGTGAACGCCGCCAGCCCCGACTCGTGAGTCTTCTCCGGTTTCAGCAGCACCGCGGTGGCCGCGACACCCCGTCTGCGTAGCATCGACGCCGCCCACAGCGCGTCCCCACCGTTGTCCCCGGACCCCACCAGCACCCGGATCGTGCGGCCTGCGACGCCCCCGGTCCGCGCCCGCAGTTCCGTCGCCACCACGGTGGCCAGCCCGTGTGCGGCGCGCCGCATCAGTGCGCCGTCGGGAAGCGACGCCAGCAGCGGCGCCTCGGCGGATCGAACCTCGTCAGCGGTGTAGTAGCCCCGCATGGGAACTCCTCGTCGTGCCGGCGTCACGGCCGGCCGCTGTGCGGTGAAGGGTCGGTACGGGGTCAGACTACGCTCGACCTCATGCGTGGACGTGGAAGGTCGTGGATCGCCGGAGTGGCTCTCGCCGCATGTATTTCGATGACGGGGGCCGTGTCCGGCTGCAGTTCACCGGCCGCGGAGGTGCCGGAGGCGCCTGCCGGTCCCGTGGTGCAGGTCGCGAACATGGCCTACGCGCCCGCCACACTCACCGTCAAGGCCGGAGACACCGTCACCTGGAACTTCGACGACCGCGGCGTCACCCACGACGTGGTCGGTGTCGGCGCCGCGAAGAGCGTCCTCCGGAGCAGGCTGATGCAGACCGGCACATTCACCTACACGTTCACCGAACCGGGAACCTACGACTACACGTGCTCGCTGCACCCGGACATGACGGGCACCGTCATCGTGACCCCGTAGGGGGCGCGGCCCGTGCCGCGCCCCTCGACCGGCGCTATTCGACGGTGACGGACTTCGCGAGGTTGCGCGGCTTGTCGACGTCGTATCCGCGGGTCTGCGCGACCTCCGCCGCGAAGACCTGCAACGGCACCGTCGACAGCAACGGCTGCAGCAACGTCGGCGCCGCCGGGATCTCGATCAGGTGGTCGGCGAACGGGCGCACGGCCTCGTCCCCCTCCTCCGCGATCACGACGGTCCGCGCGCCGCGGGCCTGGATCTCCCGGATGTTGCTCAGCAGCTTCGAGTGCAGCACCGCGCGCCCCTTCGGGGACGGCATCACGATGATCACCGGCAGCCCGTCCTCGATCAACGCGATCGGACCGTGCTTGAGCTCGCCCGCCGCGAAACCCTCGGCGTGCATGTACGCCAGCTCCTTGAGCTTGAGCGCACCCTCGAGCGCCACGGGGTATCCCACGTGCCTGCCTAGGAACAGCACCGTCGACGACGACGCCAACTCCCGCGCCAGCGCCCGCACCGGCTCGACCGTCTCGAGGACGCGGCCCACCAGATCGGGCATCGCCTCGAGGTCGGCGTACTCGCGGGCGACCTCGTCCGGGTACTTGGTGCCGCGCGCCTGGGCCAGCGCCAGGCCGACCAGGTAGTTCGCCGTGACCTGCGCGAGGAACGCCTTGGTCGACGCGACACCGATCTCCGGACCCGCCCGGGTGTAGAGGACGGCGTCGGCCTCGCGCGGAATCTGCGCGCCGTTCGTGTTGCACACCGCCAAAACCCGAGCCTTCTGGTCCTTGGCGTGCCGCACTGCCTCGAGGGTGTCCGCCGTCTCACCGGACTGCGAAATGGCGACGACCAGCGTCGACCGGTCGAGAACCGGATCGCGGTAGCGGAATTCGCTGGCGAGCTCGACCTCGACGGGCAGACGAGTCCAGTGCTCGATGGCGTACTTCGCGAGCAGACCCGAGTGGTACGCGCTACCGCAGGCGACGACGAAGACCTTGTCGACGTCGCGCAATTCCTGATCCGACAGTCGCTGCTCGTCGAGAACGATCTTCCCGTCCGCGAAGTGACCCAGAAGAGTGTCCGCGACCGCGGCCGGCTGCTCCTCGATCTCCTTGAGCATGAAGTAGTCGTGGCCGCCCTTCTCGGCGGCGGCGAGGTCCCAGTCGATGCGGAACGGCCGGCCCTGCGCCTCGGATCCGTCGAAGTTCAGAATCGAGTAGCCGTCCGCGGTGATCACGACCACCTGGTCCTGGCCGAGCTCGACTGCGTCACGGGTGTGCTCGATGAACGCGGCGACGTCGGAACCGAGGAACGTCTCGCCCTCGCCGACACCGATGACGAGCGGCGTCGAGCGACGCGCCGCGACGATGGTGTCCGGGTGATCCGAATGCGTGAACACCAGCGTGAACGCACCCTCGAGCCTGCGCAGCACACTCAGCGCGCTCGCGACGAAATCTCCCGCGGTCTCCCCCGACGCGTAGGCGCGGGCGACGAGATGCACCGCGACCTCGGTGTCGGTGTCGCTGGCGAAATCGACGCCGTCGTGCTCGAGTTCGGCCCGCAGCGGAGCGAAGTTCTCGATGATGCCGTTGTGGACGACGGCGACGGTGTTGCCCGCATCACGGTGCGGGTGCGCGTTGCGGTCGGTGGGACGACCGTGCGTGGCCCACCGCGTGTGCCCGATCCCGGTGCTCCCGGTGAAATGCTCGGCCCCGACCTCGTCCAATTCGGCCTCGAGATTCGCGAGACGACCCGCCTTCCGCTCCACCGCCATGCCGCCGCGCCCGTCGAGCACGGCGATCCCGGCAGAGTCGTATCCGCGGTATTCCATCCGCCGCAAAGCCTCCACCACAACAGTCAGAGCCTGCCGGTGGCCGACGTATCCCACGATTCCGCACATGGTTAATCAGGGTACTTGGACCGGGCGACGCCGCGAAGTCGGACTGCGGGCCGCATCGGCTCTCTCGCGTGCCCGCGAATCGGATAACGTTCTCTCCGTGGCGCCGAAACCGAAGACCCTGGCCCGTGAACTGTCCAAGCGAGGACCGCACCGCGTGCTGCGGGGTGACCTCGCCCTCGCCGGACAACCGGGAGTCGTATACACGCCCGAATCAGGCTTCAACCTGCCCGCTGTCGCGTTCGCACACGGGTGGATGGCGGGTGCCGACCACTACCGGAAGACCCTCGAGCACCTCGCGTCGTGGGGAATCGTCGTGGCCGCACCCAACAGCGAGCGTGGTCCCGTCCCCTCCCACCTGGGGCTCGCCACCGATCTACGCGCAACGCTCGACATCTGTGTGGGTGTGCGTCTCGGTCCCGGTCAGATCAGCGTGCAGCCCGACCGCGTGGCCTTCGCCGGCCACGGGATGGGCGCGGGAGTGGCCGTGCTCGCGGCCGCGCAGCAGGACGTGTCGGCTGTCGCCGCCCTGTTCCCCGCGCCGACAGCGCCGAAGGCCGAAAAGTATGCGTCGAAGATCACAGCGCCGGGGCTCATCGTCGCGGGCGCCGACATCGACACCATGAACAGCACTGCCAAGCCGCTGGCCGAGGCATGGGGCGGGGAATACGTCCTGCGCGCCGTCAAGGGGGCCTCCGAGTCCGGGCTCACCGAGGGGCGCAGGCTCCTGGGCGCTCTCGGCATCGGAGGTTCCGAGCGGAAAACCCAGCAGATCACGCGCGCGTTGCTCACCGGCTTCCTGCTCCATCACCTCACCGAAGACAAGAAGTACGCGGTGTTCGCGCAGGCCGATGCCGAACTCCCCCACACCACACCGGTCGATCCGCACGAGGAGCACACTCACGCCGGCTCTGAGGGCCTCCTGCCCCACATCTGACGGTCCGGATCACACCAGCCAGCTGCGGGGCCGGTAGAAGTCGTCGTCGTCCTCGACGGCTCCCCGGCGGGGAGCCGCAGGCGTCGCCGGTTCGACGGTCGGCCCCGGACCGCCGCGACTCGCGCGTCCGGCCCCCGCCGCCTCGTCCCGTACCCGACGTTCGTCCAGCCGCTCTCGGAACATCTGCAGGTCCGCTCTCATCTGCGCCCGTTGCGCACGTAACTGCGCGGCTCGATCGGTCACAGCGGACCGGCCTCGGCCAGCTCCGCACCGCTGTCGAATCCGTCGCCGGGCGTTGGTGCGAGTTCGGGTGCCGGCCGCGACTCCCGCAGCGGCCGGGGTTCGGCGGCCGGTTCGGGAGCCGCCTCCTGCTGCGCAGCGGCAAGCGGTAGCGGTTGCGGGCCTGCCGGTGTTTCGTCGCCCGGCACCGGCGGCGGCGTTTCCTCCCGCCCCGGCACCGCGTCTCCCACGCCACGATCGGCCACCGGACCGTCCTGTCCGGGTGGCCCGTCCGGCGCGTTCCCCTCCGCGGTGTCGGGTGATTCGGGAGTCGGCTCCGCGGGCGCGGCGCCGACGGAGTCTTCTCCGACGACCGGCGTTTCGCCGACGATTCGCGGCAGGCCGTCCGGACCGATCTCGACAGCGAACCTCGCCGTCCCGCCCGCACCGTCGCTCATCTCGAGGTGAAGTCCCTGACCGTCCACGTCGACGGCGAGCGTCCAGGCCTTCCCGTCCAGGTTCACTTCGACGCTGTCGGCGGGTGTCCCGTCGTGTGCCGGTTCGCCGAGGTGCTCACCGGGATTTTCGACAAGGTCGCCGAGGTCCTCGTCGTGTCGTTCCTCGTCCCGGTGAGTGAGCGCCGACAGGGTGTCCTCGATCAACGGGCGAATGATCCCGCCGAGATCTGCCAGGCCGCCCGCGAGCGTCTGCCGGACGAGATCGTCCGGGGCCGGCACGGAACCGAGTCCCGGGAGACCGCCCGGGACTGCGAGGGGTGCCGGTGTGGGGGCCGGGACCGGGAGTGCCGCGGCCGGGGCCGCCGGCACCGGAGCAGTGGGCGGCGTCACCGCAGCCGGTGCGGTCGCGAGCGGAGACGCGGTCGCCGGCGAGGCTGCGATCTTCGGTGGAGGGGCGGTCGCCGGCTGGGGTGCCGCGGCCATCGGCCCGGTGGCCGCATTCTCGGCACCTGGAGGCGTTGCGACCGGCGCCGCCGCGAGCGGTGGCGCGCTGGACGGAACAGTGCCGGGATCGGGTGCCGACGCGGCGACGGTGGCGGTCTCGGTGTTCGGTACCTCGGGCATGGTCGGGGCGGGCGCCGGATCCGGCGTGTCCTGCGGGCGAAAGCCCGGTTGCACCTCGACCGACCGCGCCTCGGCGATCACGGTGTCGTAGGCGGTGTTCACGGCCTCCGTGCAGTCCGTGCACGCGGCCGCGAATTCCTGCTGCTTCTCCTCGTACACGTGCCGGAAGTTCGCGTCGAACCAGTCCTTGGTGATCCCGGCGGCGCGACGCACCACGTCGTCGCGGTCGAGCAGGCGGAGCGCGCCGCCGCCCCCGTCCTTGTACAGACCGTTGACGTGCCGGTAGTCGTCATCGGCGAGTTCGGGGAACCAGTAGGACGCATCTTCCATGGCGTCCTTCGCGACGGAGTCGTCGCCGTCCTTGCCGTCTGCATAGATGTGGGCGAGAACGTCGATCTGCGCCGCACTGTATCCACCGACGGTCGACTGGTGCAGCGACACCACCTTGTACGCCTTGTTCGTGACCGCCGCGCTCAGCGTCAGGTTCGCCTCGAACATCACCTCCGCGAGTCCGTGGATCCGATCGACGGTGGCAGCTGCGTGAGCATTCTGCCGATCCGCTGCATCGACGGCTGCGGCGGCGGCGATTCCACGCCATCCGCCGCGCACCGCGACCGCGCACTTCTCCTGCTCGTCGAGCTCGGTTCGGGCGGCGTCGACACCGCGACCGAGAGTGTCGACGTCGCGGCCGAGGGCCTTCAGTTGCATGCCCCGTTCGGCGTCGAATCTGGCGTAGTAGTCGGCGAGTTCGCGGGTCTCGTATCCCAGCTTTCTCGCGGCGGGAAGAAACAGTTCGAAGAATTCGAGTCCCCGCGCGCCCAGGTCGAGCATGTCGTCGGGAGTGTTGAGGGAGTCGGGGCGCAGATGCTCCCCCAGCGCGATCCGGGACGCGTTCGCGGTCTGCGCGTCGCTGCCGTCCTGGAGCAGCGTGGCGTACCGCTGGTCGGCGGACGGAGTGCGATCACGCCTGTCGAGACCGTATTCGTCGAAGTAGGGCTGCCACGAGTGTGCGTCTTCCTCGCGGGAGGCGGCCCAGGCCTGGAGCAGCTGCTCCTTGTACTCACGGGTGAGATTCGGATCGTCGATCAGCGCTCTCGGGTCCGTGGTCACCACTGCACCCCGGTCAACGAGGCGGCGACGTCCGCGTCTGTTCCCGTATAGCGTGCGGCGGCGGCCTGGAACGCGTGACCGAACGACTCCGTATCGGCGGCCCACTGTTCGAAGCACACCCCGGCGACGCCGAGCGCGTCACGAAGCGCGTCTCCCTTCGCGGCGTAGTCGCGGCCGGCCTGCGCCCCGCCGAATTCCAGCCGAGCGGCCTCGGTGGCCTGCTGTCGCAGGACCTCCGCCGACCGCAGCATCCTCGCGCCCGCATCCGTCACCACGGCGACGTCCACCTCGACTGCATCGCTCATTGCCCCACCCTCTCTTCGCGACCTACCCCATTAGAGCGTGTCTGCTATTTGCGGACACGGTGATGAATAACAATCGCACCGAGGAGTACGCCACCGAGGAAGGTGGTGGCGTACTTGTCGTAGCGCGTGGCGATGCCACGCCACTGCTTGAGGCGCCCGAACCCACGCTCGACGGTGTTGCGTTCGCGGTAGAGGTCCTTGTCGAATGCCGGCGGTCGACCTCCGTCCGGTCCCTTGGCCTTGCGGCGTCGGATCTGGTCGCTGCGTTCGGGGATGGTGTGCGAGATTCTGCGTTCCCGCAGTTGCTTTCGGGTGCTCGG
Organism: Rhodococcus sp. NPDC056960; assembly: GCF_042674125.1. NCBI lineage: Bacteria > Bacillati > Actinomycetota > Actinomycetes > Mycobacteriales > Nocardiaceae > Rhodococcus > Rhodococcus sp. NPDC056960. The sequence goes on from NZ_JBHURF010000005.1 coordinate 117,779, forward strand.
ATGCGAGTACGCCTTGTCGGCCAGCAGACGGAACCTGTCAGTGTCATGGGCGCGGTGCGCGTCGAGCAGCGGCGCCAGGTACGGGTTGTCGCCCGCCTGACCCGGCGAGAGCAGCAACGTCAACGGGCAGCAGAACGTGTCGGTGAGGGCGTGGATCTTGGTACTCAGACCACCGCGGGAGCGGCCGAGTGCGTGGTCGGCGGGTTCGTTGGCCAGATTCTTGTCATTCGACCGAGCCCCCTGTGTGGGCACCGGTCAGGGCGCCGGCCGAATGCTGGTGGGCGCGGACAACGGTCGAATCGATCGACAGCAGACGTTCGAGCTGATCCTCTCGTTCGGGGGCCGCCGCCCGCACCGCGGCGAACATCCGCACGTAGGTGCCGTCGTCCGACCAGCGGCGATGACGCTCCCAGATCGACTGCCACGGGCCGAAGTAGTCGGGCAGGTCGCGCCACGGTGACCCGGTTCGGAACCTCCAGGCGATCCCTTCCAGCGTCAACCGATGGTCATTCCACGGCCGCCCACGCCGGCCCGCCAGAGCAGGGAGGACGGGCTCGACCACAGCCCACAGGTCATCGGAAATCTCATCGGCACGCAACACTCTTCCAGCATCACCCATCACCAGTTCCCGAACATTAAGCAGACACGCTCTAGACGCGACAGCGCACCGATCGGTTCCCTCGGCCGATCGGTGCGCGGTGCCTCGCCGTTCAGACCGAGGCGACGATGCGTGCCAATTCGTCGGCGAGCTTGCGAGCCACGTCGAGATCCGAGGCTTCGACCATGACGCGCACGAGTTGTTCGGTGCCCGACGGTCGCAGGAGCACCCGCCCCTTCTCGCCCAGACTGCGTTCCGCCGCGACGACGGCGTCCAGCACCACCGGGGACGCGGCGACGGCGCGCTTGTCGCCGACCTTCACGTTGACGAGGATCTGCGGAAGCGTCGTCATCGCCGCTGCCAGTTCGGCGATCGGCCGGCCGGTCTCCGCCATTCGGCCCATCAGCCGCAGTCCGGTCAGCACCCCGTCGCCGGTGGTGCCGAAGGCGGGCAACACGACGTGGCCGGACTGCTCGCCGCCCAGGCTGAAACCGCCGGAGCGGAGCCCTTCGAGGACGTAGCGATCACCGACAGCCGTGGTGACGAGCGAGATACCGGCCTCGCGCATCGCGATGTGCAGGCCGAGGTTGCTCATGACGGTCGCGACCAGAGTGTTGTCGACCAGTTCGCCAGCGTCGCGCATGCCGAGCGCGAGCACCGTCATGATGGCGTCGCCGTCGACGAGAGATCCGCCGGCATCGACGGCCAGGCATCGATCCGCGTCGCCGTCGTGCGCGAGCCCCAGATCTGCGCTGTGCTCGACGACCGCCTTCTGCAGGCTCTCGAGGTGCGTCGATCCGCAGTTCTCGTTGATGTTGAGCCCGTCGGGCTCGGCGTTGATCGCGACGACGGTGGCGCCGGCGGCCCGGTAGGCGGCGGGAGCGACGGTCGAGGCCGCCCCGTGCGCGCAGTCCACCACCACGGTCAGCCCGTCGAGGCTGTTCGGGAGCGCGGTGGCCAGGTGCTGCAGGTACCGTTCCGTGGCGTCCGGCACCGCGCGGACACGTCCGATGCCCGCCCCGGTCGGCGCCCGCCGCGTCGTGGTTCCGGCGGCGACCGCCTCGATCCGGTCTTCCACCTCGTCGTCGAGTTTGTGTCCACCGGCCGCGAAGATCTTGATGCCGTTGTCGGGCATCGGATTGTGCGAGGCGGAGATCATGACACCGAGAGCTGCGTCCAGCTCCGCGGTCAGGAATGCCACCGCGGGTGTCGGCAGCACCCCGACGTTCAGAACGTCGACGCCGGCAGACGTCAGTCCCGCGACGACCGCTGCCTCGAGCATTTCACCGCTGGCCCTCGGGTCACGGCCGACCACAGCCGTCTTACGTCCGCCCGAACCCGGCGACGCCAGCACCGTCGCGGCGGCGGAGGCCACCTGCAACGCCAACTCGGCGGTCAGCTCGGTATTCGCGAGACCACGAACCCCATCCGTCCCGAACAATCGACCCATAGACCAGACCCCTCGCACCTAGGAAACCCACTACATCTCGGATAAAGCACGAGAGCAGGCGTCCGGTAACGATGGACGCCTGCTCTCGGGAAGAACAGGTGCCGAAGCCGACCCGGAGGGCGGCTTCGGCGACACATCAGCGCTTCGAGTACTGAGATGCCTTGCGGGCCTTCTTCAGGCCGTACTTCTTGCGCTCGACGGCGCGGGCGTCACGGGTGAGGAAGCCGGCGCTCTTGAGAGCGGGACGGTCCTCGGGGGTGACCTCGATGAGTGCGCGGGCGATGGCGAGACGCAGAGCGCCGGCCTGTCCGGACGGTCCGCCACCGTGCAGCAGTGCCACGATGTCGAAGGACTCTGCGCGCTCGACCGTGACCAGCGGAGCCTTGATCAGCTGCTGGTGCACCTTGTTCGGGAAGTAGTCCTCGATGGTGCGGCCGTTGAGCTTGAAGTCACCCGAACCCGGGGTCAGGCGGACGCGGACAACCGCTTCCTTACGACGACCGACGGTCTGGATGGGGCGATCGATGACGATCGGGGCCTGCGGCGCAGCAGCGGCCTCGATGTCCTCCGCGACCTCGGGCTCTTCGACGGACACGTACTCGTCCGCCGCGACCTCGACAGCCTCGGTGATCTCTTCGGGGTTGGACACGTTCTGCTCCTCCGGCGCCGTCACTGGGCCACCTGCTTGATCTCGAATGGCACCGGCTGCTGCGCGGCGTGGGGGTGGTTCGGGCCCGCGTAGACCTTCAGCTTGCTGCTGATGGCGCGACCCAGCTTGTTCTTGGGGAGCATGCCGACGATGGCCTTCTCCACGAGGCGGTCGGGGTTCTTGTCGAGAACCTCACCGACGGAGCGGGACTTCAGACCACCGGGGTGTCCGGAGTGGTGGTACAGGAACTTGCCCTCACGCTTGTTGCCGCTGATGGCAACCTTCTCGGCGTTGATGATGACGACGAAGTCGCCGCCGTCAACGTGCGGTGCAAAGGTGGGCTTGTGCTTGCCGCGTAGCAAGTTGGCCGCCTGGACGGCAAGGCGGCCGAGCACCACGTCAGTGGCGTCGATGACGTGCCACGTGCGGGTCACATCTCCGGCCTTCGGGGTGTACGTAGACACAGAACTTCCTCGTCTTGTTCAATCCGCTGCTGGCCATTGCGTATCGTTCGAGCGATTCCCGGCGGCCAGTTGAGACCCGAGAACCGCCAGCCACTGCGACACGAGGACACAGCGGCGCACGGCACGCCAACCGAGAACACTACCGGTCGGGGCGCCCCAGGGTCAAAATTCACTCGGCGAGCGCGTCGGCGAGCTGTTCGACCGCCCACGTCAGCTCGTCGCGCTCGATCACCAGCGGCGGAGCGATGCGGATGGTCCCCTCGTGCGCGTCCTTCGCAAGTACCCGGCGGGCCAGGAGTCTTTCACAGATCGTGCGGGCGGACGGCATACCGTCGGCCAGCTGCACCCCTGCCCACAATCCGCGTCCACGCACCTCCGACACGCGGTCGGCGGGCAGCTGAGACAGCATGCTGTGCAGGTAAGCGCCGAGCTCTCGGCTGCGTTGCTGATATTCGCCGGTCTCGAGCAGAGCCACCACCGCGCTTCCGACGGCGCACGCGAGCGGATTTCCCCCGAACGTGCTGCCGTGCTGCCCGGGACCGATCACCGTCATCACGGACCAGTCGGCGACGACGGCGGACACCGGCATCAGCCCGCCGCCCAGCGCCTTGCCCAGGACGTACACGTCGGGTGTCACGTTCTCGTGGTCGCACGCGAACGTGTCGCCGGTCCGCCCGAGTCCGCTCTGGATCTCGTCGGCGATCATGAGGATTCCGCGACGGGTACAGATGTCCCGGACCGCCGCGAGATAGCCGGACGGGGGCACCCGTACACCGGCCTCCCCCTGGATCGGCTCGAGGAGCACGGCCACTGTGTTCTCGGTGATCGCGGCCTCGAACGCGTCCGCGTTCCCGTATTCGACGGACGCGAACCCTGCCGGGTACGGGCCGAATCCGGTGTACGCGTCCGGATCGGACGAGAACCCGACGATCGAGATGGTGCGGCCGTGGAAGTTCCCGGCGCACGTGATCACCTCGGCACGCCCCGGCGGCACACCCTTGACGTCGTATCCCCACTTGCGGGCCAGTTTCAGCGCGGTCTCGACGGCCTCGGCACCCGTGTTCATCGGCAGCACCGCATCTTTGCGGCACAGCCTGCTCAAATCCTCGCAGAAGGACGCGAAGCGGTCGTGCTGGAAGGCGCGGCTCGTCAGGGTGAGCCGGCCCAGCTGCTCTTGCGCGACCCGGACGAGGGCGGGATGCGCGTGACCGAAGTTGAGTGCCGAGTAACCCGCGAGAACGTCCAGGTAGTCGACGCCGTCGATACCCGTCACCCACGCGCCGGCGCCCGACTCGATCACAACCGGCAGCGGCGAGTAATTGTGAGCGCTGTGCGCGTCCGCCCTGCTCAGCTGCTCACGCGTGGCATCCGACACCGAAACGGCGCTGTCCGACATGACCGATCACCCCTGACTTCCCGCACTACCGGGACTTCCCGTGTCACCGCGTGCGCGGAACCCGCGGAGTTCCAAAGTGCTGCACTTGATTCCGCCACCGGATTTGAGGAACTCCGAATAGTCGACCGGCACGGGCTCGTACCCGCGACCGGACAACTGGTCCGCGAGATGCGACGCCTGCACAGGCAGCACCACATTGACACCGTCGCTCACCAGGTTGAGTCCGAGCCAATCGGTGTCGGTCTCCGCCGCGATCACCGCATCCGGGAACATCCGCGCGAGGACGGCGCGACTGTCGGGCGAGAACGCCGCGGGCAGGTAGGCGATCGACGAGTCGTCGAGCACACCCAGCGCGGTGTTGAGATGGTAGTAGCGGGGATTCACCAGGTTCAGGGTGATCACCGGCCGGCCCAGATGTGCCGCCGCCTCGGCGTGCGACCGTGGGTCGGACCGGAACCCGGTTCCGGCGAGAATCACATCGCCGACGACGAGGAAGTCGCCCTCCCCTTCGTTGACGTAGCGCGGCAGGGTGGGCCTGGTCAGCCCGTTGTCCCGGAACCACCGGAACACGTGCTCGGCCTCGGCCCGGCGCTCGGCGGACCGGTACCGGGCACCGAGAGCGACGCCGTCGACGACGAGCCCGCTGTCGGTCACGAACACCATGTCCGGGAGCCCCGCGACGGGGTCGATCGTGAGGACCTCGTGACCGAGTCGACGGTAGGTGTCCGCGAGCGCGGACCACTGCGACATCGCGCGGTCGCGATCCACGGGTTCACCGGGTCGCATCCAGTCGTTGATGGCATAGAGGACGTCGAAATAGGTGGGCGGGCACATCAGATAGGTGCGCGGGCGAGCATGGCGGGCCGCGCGAGCGACATCGCCGGACGCAACCGCCGTGGCCTCGTACGGGTTCTCGGACTCGATACCAGCAGTGGGCGCCATCTCCACTCCCCCTCGATCGGTGTCGGTGAGATCAGTATCCACCCGGCAAAATCCCTGATCAATGCGCTAGCGTTCCATCACATGGATGATTCGTTGCGTATGGACGTCCTCGATCGAAGGATCGTTGCGCGACTGGAGCGGAACGCGCGGTCCAGCTTCGCCACCATCGGCGCGGAGGTCGGGCTGTCCGCGCCCGCCGTGAAGCGACGGGTCGATCGGTTGGTCGAGTCCGGGGTGATCACCGGCTTTCATGCGGCGCTCGATCCCCGGGCCCTCGGCCAGGGCGTCGAGGTGTTCGTCGAGTTGTACTGCAGTGGACGCACCTCGGCCGTCGAGATCGCGCGGATCGTGTCCCGCCACACCGAGGTGCAGGAGGCGTACACCGTTACCGGCGACGCCAACGCCCTGCTCCGCGTCCGCACCACCGACACAGCACACCTCGAACGAACACTGGAGAATCTGCGGTCCGAGCCCGCGGTGCTGCAGACCAAGAGCAGCGTCGTCCTCAGCCGGCTGATTCCGACCGCCGACTGATTCCCCCGTCGACTGATCCACTCGCCGCACCCTGAGTGAACCCAGCGCCCCGGCAACCGTGGATTGCCGGGGCACTCGGTGTGTCACGCGATGATCAGAGCCACGCCGTGGCGTTCCGATCCTCCGCAGTCTGCATGTCGACGGCACCGTCCTGGACGACCTTCGCGATCGTCTGCAGAACCTGAAGCAGATCCTCGTGAGCACGGTCCCACTTCGCCTGCACGGCTTGGTAGTTGTCCCGCGCCCCGCTCTCCCACTGCGCCACGAGTCCGTTGACGTAGCCCTGAAGCTCGTCGTGCGTTTCGCGCAGCTTCGCTTCGTTCGACTTGATGTCGCTCGCCAGCGCCTGCAACTCGGCAAATCCATACTTCAATGAAGACATTCGGTGCTCCCCTCGAGCTTCGTGAGTGTTCTCGGCGCCGGCGCTAGATGTCGAGCGATCCCGAGGCGCCGGCCGAATGGATTGCATCCTGGTTGGCCTGCTCGGCGGCGTCGTAACCCTTACCGTTCTCGCGGATCTTCACCGCGATCTCGTCGAGCGAGTCCTGCATCCGACGAGACGCATCTCCATAGCGAGCCATCAGCTCCATGAAGGCCGTCTGCGCCCCACCCTGCCACGCCGACGACGATTCCTCGCAACGGCCCTTGAGACTGTTGATCGTGCCCTGCAGCTGGCTGTTCACCGTCTGCACATGATTGGCCGCGACCTCCATCTGGCCGACATCGGTTACCACTCCCGCCATCGTGACTCCTTCTGTTTCTCGGTGCGGCGGCCCCCACTGGACTGCCCGATTCACCCCTACACAAGATTGGACGCATCAACTGCCCAATCGGTTCCACCTCCGTGGAAGATTTTCCGGCGCCGCGGGTGGCGTCACCGAACGATCACCAGCGACCGCACGAGCTCTTCGCACGCGCTCTCGATCGACTCCCACTCCTCGGTCAGGAACTGGCAGCCGACGCTCACCTGGAGGTCTCGCTCGACGAGGACATGCCACCGCACGGCGGAGCTTTCGTCGGGAAACTCGCTGTACGAGATCCCCGGCCTGCCGCCGAACACGACGTCGCGCTCGAGTTCCCCGAACAGTCCCGGGCGGCCGCGTTGCGCAATCTTCGCCGCGAGCGTCGCCGCCACCTCGTCGTAGCCGGCACCGTCTCGAACTGCGTTCTGCGTGATGATGATTCGCCTGTCGGCTCCGCCGGAAGGCACCAGTTCCACGCGGGCTCCGGACGGAGCCGACGCGCCGGTCACCCGCTGTGTCCAGCCTCCGGGCAGTGTCACCCGGAGGCCGCCGACTTCGAGGTCCGTCCCAGCCACGGCCGTCGCCGTGGTCGTGGTCGCCCGGGGTGGCCCGTACGTCGTCGTCGGCGTGGCCGGCGCCGCCGGTACCGCACTGGCATCGAGGGCACGGACGGATTCGGTGCCGGAATCCGGCCCCCGGAGAGTGAAGACGAGAACCGCTCCGACCACGACGGCCAGCACCGCCGCCACCGCGAAGAGGGTCGGCCGCACGTGCCGCCGGTCGTCCTGTTCGGATCGCTGCAGCGCCGGCTCGAGCCAGTTCGACTGCGGCACCGCCATCACCGGCGGCTCGCCCACCGCCTCGGGCAGGCGCGACGCGAGGCCGCGCGCGATATCTTCGCCGGTAACGACCCGGATGTCGACGGCCGGTTCGACGGATGCGGCCACCGCGTCCCGCAGCGACGAGACCTCCCGCGAATCGTCGATGCCCGTCAGCAGAATTCCGTCGACGCGACGGTCACCACGAGCCCGGGCGACGAGTTCCGCGACCGCCGCTACCCATCCGTCGATTCCCTCGTCGGCGCAGACCGACGAATCGTGATCGCAGTCGGCCACCCGGTATCCGCCGACCTCACCGACCACGTAACAGGCGGTGGCGCCCACGGTCCGGCTCTCCACCACCAGCCATCGTCCGGCGGGCGCAGCGATGCTCTCGGCCGCCGCCACGGCCACGGGAACCAGCACCGTGCCGGTGGCAACGCGAGAACCCGCATCCGAGAGCACACTCCGCCGTGCCGAACCCCATTCCGAGGGATGGGACAGCACCGCCGTCGCGATCGGCGCCGACTCCCCGGCGGCGTCGATCCCGGACCGCAACACCGCCGTCAGGGCGTCGGACACCGCGAGAACACCGCCGTCGACATCGACGTACTCGTCGTCGACGAAGCAGAGCGGCGTCAGCTCGCGAATCGCCGTCGTCACACCCCGCGCGCAGGACCACATGCCGGATTCGGTGAGATGAATCGCGACCGACGACGTCACAGCGGAGGCATCCACGCGAGCTGGATCAGGCCGGTACCCGCACGGTTGACCAGCGTTCCGCGACCGGGAGGCATCGCGCTCGGCCGCACCGTCCCGATGAGGTTGCCCTCTTCCCGGTTGCCACTCATCACGAGGCCCGTCGATTGCAGATCACGCAGGCGTGCGATGACCGGCTCGTACATGGCCCGTGCCGCACCGCCGGATCGTCGCGCGATGATCAGATGGAACCCGATGTCGCGGGCGTGGGGAAGGAATTCGACGATCGCAGCGACGGGGTTGCCGCTCGAGGTCACGACGAGATCGTAATCGTCGATGACGACGAAGACTTCGGGCCCCGTCCACCAGGACCGGTCGCGCTGCTGCTGACGGTTGAAGTCGGGGCCCGGCATGCGCCCCTGCAACAGGATCGCGAGGTCCTTCATGTTCCTCGTGAGCACGTCCGCGGATGGCGCGTACGACGCCAGGTGCTCCGTTTCGACGACACCGAGCATCGTGCGCCGGTAGTCGCCGAGAATGATCTTCGCCTGTTTGCCCGTGTTCGACGCCATGATGCCTTCGCAGATGTTCCGGAGGAGCGTCGTCTTCCCACATTCGGTGTCGCCGAACACCAGGAAGTGCGGCTGTTCGGCGAAGTTCAGGAACGTCGGTGCGAGTTCGGCTTCGTCGAGACCGATAGGAATCTGCAGAGATGCCTGCGCGGGATCGAGATACGACGGCCACGATCCGGCGGCATGCAGCAGGTCCTCACGGTCGATCCGGGCAGGCAGCATTCGCACTGCCGGAGCGGGCCGGCCGTTCGTTGCGGCAGCGACGGCCGATACCGCCTGCGCCACACCTGATGCCAGGTCGGTCGGATCCGAATTGCCGTCGAACCTCGGCAAGCCGATGAGCAGGTGCAGGCTGTCGCGGGTCATGCCGCGTCCGGGCCGGCCTTCGGGAACGAGTGCCGCAGTCTTGCGCCCGAGGTCCGAATCCGAGGGGTCACCGAGGCGCAGCTCGATCCGTGTGCCGAGCTGATCCTTGAGCGCGGGCCGAACCTCGCCCCAGCGCGAGGCGGTGAGCACGACGTGCACGCCGTACGACAGCCCCTGGGATGCAAGGTTGGTGATCTGCTGCTCGAGAGCCTCGAAATCCTGGCGGATGCTGCCGAAGCCGTCGATGACCAGGAAGACGTCTCCGAACGGATCCTGCGCGACCCCGGCCGCCGCGCCACCGCTGCCGGGGTCGCTCGCGCGCAGTCGCCGGAACTCGGCCATCGACTCGACCCCGAGCTCACGGAAGCGCTCCTCGCGCTGACGCACGAGGGTGTTCATCTCGGCGATGGTGCGACGCACCCGGTCGACGTCGAGCCGGTTGGCGACCGAGCCGACGTGCGGCAGTCCCGAGAGTCCGGCGAGCGTGCCGCCACCGAAGTCGAGGCAGTAGAACTGCACCTGCTCCGCGGAATGTGTGGCGGCCAGTGACGTGATGAGCGTTCGGATCGCAGTCGACTTGCCGGACTGCGGACCACCGACCACCGACATGTTGCCGGTGGACCCCGACAGGTCTACGACGAGAAGGTCGCGTCGCTGGTCGTAGGGACGGTCGATGATCCCGATCGGCGCCCGCAGCGAGCTCAGTGCGGGAACCGGTTCGGTGAGTACCGACCTCGGCAGCATCTGGTCGAGGGTCGGCGCGGCGTCGAGCGGCGGGAGCCACACCTCGTGGGCGCTCGGTCCGCGGCCCGTGATCCGCTCCACCACGACGTCGATGGTGGTCCGGGTCTCCGTCGTCTCCTCGGTCACGTGGAGTGACCGTGGTTCGTCGAGGACGTCGACGGGATCGACCGCGACGGGTGCGGCCGTGAAGATCTTGGGACGCAGCTCGACCGCGGTCACGCCCGGCCGTTGCACGGTGTCGATGCGGCCGCCCTCGTAGGTGCCGGACACGTACGAGGCCTGGAAGCGGACGATCTCCGCGGAATCGCATTTGAGGTATGCGGCGCCCGGCGTCGCCGGCAGGTGGTAGGCGTCCGGAACGCCGAGCACGGTGCGCGATTCGTTGGCCGAGAACGTCTTGAGACCGATCCGGTAGGACAGATGGCTGTCGAGCCCACGCAGTTTGCCCTCTTCGAGCCTCTGACTCGCCAGCAGCAGGTGAATGTGCAGCGACCGGCCGAGTCGGCCGATGGCGACGAAGAGATCCGCGAACTCGGGCTGCTGACTGAGCAGTTCGGAGAACTCGTCGACGACGATGAACAACGCGGGCAACGGGTCGAGGTCCGCGCCCGCCTGGCGCGCCTTCTCGTATTCGGTGACATTCGCGAAGTTCCCGGAGGAGCGCAGGAGTTCCTGGCGGCGGTTCATCTCGCCCGCGAGCGCGTCCCGCATCCGGTCGACCATGGCCAGTTCCTCGGCCAGGTTGGTGATCACCGCCGCGACGTGCGGTGCCTCGTCGAGGCCGAGGAACGTGGCGCCACCCTTGAAGTCGACGAGGACGAGGTTGAGCGCGTCCGGCGAATGCGTCGCGATCAGACCGAGTACCAGCGTCCGCAGGAATTCCGACTTGCCCGACCCGGTCGCTCCGATGCACAGACCGTGCGGGCCCATGCCGTTCTCGGCGGACTCCTTGAGGTCGATCTCCACCGGATGACCGTCCACGCCGACACCGATCGGCACCCGCAGCCGGTCACGCCCGTGGCGGGGCAGCCACGCGTGATCCGGGTTGAGCCGGCCGACGTCACCGATCCCCAGCATCTGGCTCCACGACTGCACCGGCTGGTCGTCGTCGCCGGCATCCACCGCCGTCTGCGATGCCGTCCGGTACGGCGCGAGGCGCCGGGCCAGCGTCTCCGCCTGATGAGCGCTGACGAGGTCGGCTGTCGCGAACATCTCCACACCGGTTCCGCTGCGGGCGCCGAGCGCTCCCTCCTGCGCCACCAACTGGAGTCCGCGCGTAGTGGTCAGCCGGGGGCAGAAGCCACTGATGTCGAGAACGGTGAGCGAATCCACCCCGCCGTCCGTGATCATCCCCGACTCACCCTCGAGGATCCCACCGTCGACGACGATGACGAACTGCGGCACACCGGGGACCGCGGGGGCGTTGCGTGAGAACCGGTTTCGCATCGACAGCTGCGGACCGAGCGCCGATTCGAGTTCGAGGACGGATCCGTAGATCATGCGGGAGGAACCGACGCCGTCGGACGACTCCGGGTGTTGCGCGTGCGGCAACCACTTGGCCCAGTCCCACTCGTGCTGGGTGTCGGGCCCGCACACGACCGCGACCAGCAGATTGTCCGGACCGTGGAACGCGCACAACTGCATCAGCATCGACCGCACCAACGACCGTGCCGTGCCGCGGTTCCCCTCCACCGAGATCGCGGCGAAGCCGCGCAGCGACACCGCGGTGGGCAGATCCTGAACGACGGAATGCGCACGGACGAAGCGTCGAAGCGACACCGCGGCAACCGGTTCCAGATCCTCCACGGGGCCCGTTTCCGGTGCGATGAGGCGGGTCGCGAGGCGCTGACTTCCCCGGCCGACGCGCACATGGCAGTAGTCGGGATCGGTGATCCGGCGCTCCCACATGCGCGCGGTGCCCGCGAGGGTCCACAACAGGCCGGGCTCGGGGTGACTCCAGTCGAGCGCCTTGCGCTGCTGCTCGCCGGTCTCGGTGACGTCGCGGCGCAGTTGGTCCAGGTAACGCAGGTAGTCCTTGCGGTCCTCGTTGGCCTCGGCGGCTTTCGGGCCGCCGCGTCCACCGCCCGCCAGCATGCCGAGCATCGATACCATCATCATGACGGGAAACAGCATCGACATCGGATTGCGCGCCATGCCCGACGTGAACATCAGGGCCATCATCCCCACCATCGCGACGACCATGACCAGGGGAAGAAGTTTGGTGAGCAGGTTTCCCGGAACGAGGCGCGGAATCTCGGGCGGCGGTTGCAGGCTCACTTCGCCGCCCGGAATACGTGGTACCTCGCGTCTCCCCCTGCGCACGAACCGAATAGTGCTCACCAGCCACCCCCCATGACTACAAACGCCCCGAAAAACCATGCAGCCGATCCGACCCGGAAGTCCGGGTCGCCCCCCTGGGCTGATCCGCGAAGTCAGACACTAACCCATGACGGGCGGTCGGGCATACGGAAGGTCCGCGCCCCGCGGACACTGGAGGCGACACCCACGGATGTCGTAGGGTCGGACAGCAAAATCGGATGACGATCCGTGGCCGGTCGTCGATCGGTGTCGGAACGGCGCAGATGGGGTTGTGCGTCGCAGAGTTGGGGGAATCGCCAGTGTCCATCACCCATGACGAATCGCGGGGATCCGCCTCGCCCACCCGTCCCGGTGCCGCAGCAGATCTGTGCCGGATCACCGTGCTGTCGGCGCATTCACAGGTCGACATGGCAGTGCCGTTCGGCGTGCCGCTGGCCATCCTCGTCCCGGGGATAGTCGACACCATCCGCACCCACCGCAGCACCAACGACTTCGACGATTCGCTCGAACAGTACGAGCCCAGCGAGTGGGTTCTCGCGAAGATCGGCCATTCGCCGCTCTCGACCACGTTGACGTTGCACGAGCACGGAATCCGCGACGGTGATCTGCTCGTTCTGCAAAGCGTGCACGCCGCCGCGCCGCCGCCGTTGTTCGACGACATCATGTACAACGTCGCGATCGCCGACGCCGGCGACGACCGGGAGTGGACCCGCGGTTCCGCTCGGGTCGTGGGCTCCGTGGCCGCCGTCCTCGGCACCGGGGCCGGCTCGTTCGCGCTGCTGTGGTCCGGGACCGGGGCGGAGGGATTCCTCGGCGCCGGTTGTGCGCTGGCGACGGCAATCCTGTTCCTGATCGCCGGCGCGGTCACGGGCCGCATCTACGGCGACACGCACGGTTCCGTCGTGCTCAGCGGATGCGCAGTGCCACTCTCGTTCACCGCGGGAATGCTGTTCGTACCCGGCGAACTCGGGGCTCCCCATTTTCTTCTCGGACTGGCCCTGGCCGGAACCACCTCCGTCCTGGCATTGCGACTCGGCGGGGTGGGACTGCGCACGTTCACCGCCCTGTCGGTGACCTCTCTGTTCGGCTCGTGCGCCGCCCTCGCGGCGACGCTGTTCGGCACTCCGGTGTCCGCTGTCGGGGCCGGGGTCGTGGCAGCCGCGCTGATCGGACTCGCCTTCTCGGCCCGGGTGTCGATACTGCTGGCAAAGCTTCCGCTACCCCCCGTCCCGGCCCCGGGCACGTCGGTCGACCCGTCCGAGGACGACCCGGACGACGAGGTCACGATGCCGTCGTTCGACTCTCTCGCCCAACGAGCGGCGCGGGCCCGCAAATACCTCACGGGCCTGGTCGGCGCGATGACCGCACTCGCCGTGACCGGCTCCCTTCTCGCCGCGCAACCCGGCGTGCACGACGGAATCTTCTGGCCCGGGCTGTCTCTCGCCGTCGCGACCGCGACCGTCCTGACGTTCCGGGGACGCACGTACAGCAGCGCCGAACAGGCCGTACCGCTGATCGCGGGCGGTATCACGATCGCGGTGCTGCTGCTCACCGCGACGGCCGTTGCCGCGCCCGACTTCGCGATCGCGTCGTTCGCCGTCGCGATCCTGTTCGCCGTCGGCGCGCTGGTGCTGGGCATCATCGCCCCCCGCCAGACGTTCTCGCCCGTGATGCGACGGGTGGCGGAACTCGTCGATCTCGCGGTGATCGCGTCGATCGTGCCGCTCGTGTGCTGGGTGACCGGCCTCTACTCGCTGATGCGCGGACTGTGAGGCGCCGCGTCACCCGCGTCGTCCTGGCCACTGCGATCGTGGCAGTGTCCGCCGCCGCGGGCCAGGGCGGGGCCGCCGCGGTGGTCCCGGCCCCCATCGACGTCGGTCTTCTTCCACCCAAGGATGGCACGAAGGTCGAGAAGCGCCGGTCCTGCAAAGATGCGGTACGCGTACCGGACGGCCCCGACGTCCCGGCTGCCCAGCGTGACCTCGACTTCCAGTCGGTCTGGCCGATCAGCCGGGGCGCCGGTCAGCTCGTCGCGGTGATCGACACCGGCGTCTCGCGGCACCCCCGGCTGCCCGGACTCATGGACGGTGGCGACCTCGTCGGGACCGAGACCGGCACGGTCGATTGCGACGCGCACGGCACGCTCGTCGCCGGGCTGATCGGCGCCGCGCAGGTGCCCGGTTCCGGCTTCTCGGGTGGTGCACCGGATTCCAGAATCCTGTCCATCCGCCAGTCGAGCAGCGCGTACAGTGCCGCGGGCCAGGCCGATCAGGTCGACAACGCCGGCAACTCGGTCGGCGGATACGGCAACGTGGCGACGATGGCAACGGCGATCCGGCGCGCGGCCGACATGGGCGCGACCGTCATCAATATCTCCGAGGTCGCGTGCAAGACCGCCGCCGAGGGAATCGGCAGTGGCGACCGGTATCTGGGGTCAGCCGTGAAATACGCCGTCACGGTGCACAACGCCGTGGTCGTCGCGGCGGCGGGCAATTTCGGTTCCGCAGAATGCAAGATTCAGAATCCTGCACTCGACCCCCTCAGCCCCGGCGCCGATCCGTGGGATTCCGTCAGCACCATCGCCAGTCCCGCGTGGTACGACGACTACGTGCTGACCGTCGGATCCGTCGAGGCGAACGGGTCACCGAGCGACTTCAGCCTGGCCGGTCCGTGGGTCGACGTCGCAGCTCCGGGATCCGGTCTGACATCGCTGCACCCGACCACCGGCGACCTGACGAACACGGTGTACAGCGCACAAGGCAATGCGGAGCCGGTACAGGGAACAAGTTTCGCGGCCCCGTACGTCTCGGCGACTGTGGCGCTGGTCCGTTCGCGGTTCCCGCAACTGTCCGCGCAACAGGTGATGGCCCGGATCGAGGCCACCGCGCATGCACCGGCGGAGGGATGGAATCCGTCGGTCGGGCACGGGATCATCGATCCGCTGGCCGCGGTCACCGCCGACGTTCTCCCCGACGGTGCCACTGTCGATCGGTCGAATTCGGTGGCGATCAAGGCGCTCCCGGCCCCCGCTCCCCCGGATCCTCGCCCGCGCGACATCGCGGTGGCGGCCACCGGAACGCTGGGTGCGCTGCTCTTGCTCGGCGTCCTGGCGTCGTTCCCACTCCGCCGCCGGTTCCGATCCGCGACAGAACGGCGTTGACCGAACCGGCTCAGTTGGACCCCGACGCTACGGCGGCGGGGTCGAGGTCCGGCGCGACCCCGTCGTGTGCGACGAGTGCCGACGACTTCCCCAGCGAGGGGCCCTGTGCCAGGAGGCCGAGAATCTGCCAGGGTGCGAGGGGCTGGACACCGTCGAGTCCCAGCGCCTTGGCGGAGTCACCGTCCGGGATACCGAACCGCACTCCCGTGTCCGCGACGAAGAAGGTGCTGTCCCGTCGGGTGCCGGCGGGCTCGATGCCGGTGGACCGTACGAAACCGCTCGTGCCCGGTTGCACGTACACCGAGTCCGCGTTGTCTCCCGTGCCGTCCGCCTGGGCCAGCTCGACAGCGCGGGCGTCACCGGGAATCGGGAGCGTCCGTCCCGCCATCAGCGACAGTTCGGCCGCCGGACCGCTCGATCCGGTCTCGTCCGGTGCCCGGAGAGGCTTCCAGGTCAGGCAGCTCACGGGACTGTCGGTGGCGTCGACGATCGTGGGCGCCGACTCCGGGAAGCTGTCCACCGCAATCTGTTCGACGGAGGGGATCCGTTTGGTGGCGTCGGGCGCGATGCTCGACATCTCGGTGTCGCCGTGTGAGTCGGACAGGAAGATCAGGTTCGCGACGGCCGAACTGATCTTCTGGATTCCGTCGCGCAGTACCACGTAGTGGGTGGTCTCGGAGCCGATCAGTACCTGGAAGACGGATCCCACGACCTTGTCCTGCAGCGGATACCGGGGGCTGCTCCCGACCCCCGGGATGTCGGGCGCCGCGAGTGGCGGCACCTCGGGGACGGCGTTGACGAGGCCCTTGCTCACCGGGCGCGGCCGAGCCCCCTCGAGGCCGAGCGCCCGGGTGACCGCCGGGTCGTCGAGGTCGATCCTGGCTCGCTTACCGCCATAGATGAGGTACGACGCGTCGGACGTCGACGCGAGCAGCGCCTGATCTCCGCCGAGAGTCCCGCCACCCTCGGAGCCCTCCGTCTCGCCGACGATGACCGATGTTGTGACGGAGTGATTTCCGTCGGCTGCGATCGAGTCGCACACCGTCCACGGGGTCTTCGCCGCGGGATCTCCGGTCGGCAGCGCCGACGGCGCACCGGGGATTCCCACGAGGGCACCGCGGGGACGCGTGTCGAGTTCGGATTCCTTGACGATTACCGGATTCTCGGACTTTCCGACGATGAGCCGGGCGGACGCGAGATTCAGGACGGGACGGAGCGTGTCGCCCATGACGACGAACATCGCTCCCGAATCCTTGCCGACGACGATCGATGCGTCGCCGATCTTGTCCTGCGGGCGGAACAGGGCCAGCGCGGCACACGCGGCGAGTCCGAGCGACGCGATCACGACCCCCACCGCGAGTGCGCGCGACTGTGACCGCATCGGGTCGTGCAACATTCGGACGTCGCGGCGCACCAGAGCGTGCTCCATCCGTCTGACCAGAAAACGATACCCGTTGACCTGCCACCGAGTGGTGGGTGTTACCGCCATCGTTCCTCCCCCTGCCGCGCTGCGCTCGGGGGAGACGATACAGTTCGATCGACAGTATTCACGGTAGACGGGTACGGGTCTGCCGGGTTCAGGTATTCGGGGGAGGAACCATGGACCACTCGCGCGTAACACGGCCGTCGTCACGTCGGTTGTCGTCATTCCGGTTGTCGGCGAACGACATTGTCATTGCGCAGCTTCTGGGTGTGGCAGGCGGGGTCACGGCCTCGCTGTGCGGGCTCGTGTGGTGGGGAGCCGTCGCCGTTGCCGGCGTCCTCGCCCTCGCCGCGCTCGTCCGCGTGGCCGGTTGGTCGAGTGTGGACTGGGCCCGGACCGCGTGGCGGTACGTCACTGCGCCAGGACGGGCGCAGTCGCGGACCGTCAGCTTTCAGTCGCAGACAGGGCAGTCCGTCGGGCTGCGCTGGGACGGCGGGAGCGTGGTTGCCGTCGTCGAGGTCCTTCCGCCTGCGGGGAGCCTCACGCAGATCACCCGCGACGGTTTCCAGACGACGCACGCACTTCCCACCGAGGCGCTCGCCGCATGTCTGGTTCAGCACGACATCTCGCTGAGCGGAATCGACATCGTCAGCCACGGCTACCGTGCCGCTGCCGGCACGCCCGCCACCGACGTGTACGACAGGCTGGTGGGCCCCTTGCCGGCGACCGCGACGCGAATGGTGTGGCTCGCCCTGCGATTCGATGCCACCGGGAGCGTCGCCGCCGTTGCCCGGCGTGGTGGCGGTGAGGACGGCGCCTGCCGCGCGATCACGATCGCGGCGAGCCGGGTGGTGCGCGCACTCGCCGACTCGGGCTGCCGGGCCCGCATTCTCACCGCGCCGGAGATCGAATCCGCCGCACTGCAGATCAGTCGGGGCGTCGATCCGAATACCTTCGAGGAGACGTGGAATCACGCGCCGCTCCCCGGGGTGCGCAACACCGGCTACGGCGTCGACCCGCGGTACCTCACGAAGGATCTGCTCGCGAAACTCTGGGTACCGTCGAGCCTCGGCACCACCGTGACGATCCGTATCCGTCCCAGCGGGAACGCCGGGCACGTGAAGGTCGGTGCGTCCTGCCGGTTGACCACACGGACGATGCCCGAACCGCTCACGATTCCCGGACTCGTCTCGATGCAGGGCCGCCAACGTGAAGGACTGCTGTCCAATCTTCCGATCGCCGTCTCGGAGCTCGACAGCGCGATGCCGTTGTCCGACTTCCCCGCGGAAGAATTGGGCGCGCTCCACCTGCCCCCGGCGGGGTGCGGACAGCTCATCGGCTCCGACGACCACGGCCACGGAATCACCGCCCGGATCGCAGGTCCCGGAGTCGGCACGGTCTACGTGGCGGGCGAATTGTATCTCGCACAGCAACTGGTGTTCCGTGCCATTGCCACGGGCGCGCGCGTGCTCATCCACACCGATCGGCCCGAGGCGTGGTCCTCACTGATCGATTCCATCGCCACACCCGACCGGCTTCGCATCGCCGGTCACAATCCGCAGTCCGACAACAGGTTCAACACCGTCGTGTTCGACGGCGTCGACGCGCTACCGCCCCGCGCCGGCGTCACTGCGATCTACCTGTACCCGGAGCCCAGTCAGTGGCCCGGCGCCGAACCGGACCTCTCCATCGTCCAGCCGGACGCGATGGGCGACCGCATCCTGCTGTCGACCGGCGGCACGAGCATCGAACTGATGCTGGTCACCATCTCGTCCGAGACAGCGTTCATCGGACGACCCCGCGCTGTCGACGAGCATCAGCCCGCGCACCGGCACTAACCCGGATACGGGATGCGCGCGCGCTGGGCTCGGGTGGCGTCGGCCCACCACACCAACTCCGCGAGCATGCGGTCCGCCGAGTCGACGGCAGCGCCGTCCGAGGTCTGCCCCGCGTCGTCGAATCTCTTGCGCACCTGGTGGAAACTCACGCTCTGCCGCACCGACACCATGTGGAGTTCAGCCACCACCTGACGCAGTTGCTCGGTCGCTCGCAGGCCGCCGGACAACCCGCCGTAGGACACGAATCCGATGGGCTTCGTGCGCCATTCGTGTTTGACGCTGTCGAACGCGGTCTTGAGCGCTGCCGGGTATCCGTGGTTGTACTCGGACGTGACGATGACGAACGCGTCGGCTCGCCCCACCCGCTCCCGGAACGCGTCCGTGGCCGGGGATGCGCCGAGATCCTGTGGCAACGCGGCGTCGGCCAGATCGATGATTCCGACGTCGAGTCCCGGGTAGGCGCGGGCGCGTTCGGCGAACCAGCGGGTGACGACCGGAGCGATCCGGCCGACCCTGACCGACCCGACGACGATCTCGATCCGGACGGGCTCGACTGCGGTCATGAACAGGCTCCTTCTTCCGGGACGATGTGTGCTGTCGACGATCGGCGTTCAGTCGCCGCAGCAGCCGCCCGGCACGGTGCGGACGTCTCGGGTGATCCGATTGCGTGCGGCCAGGTCGGCGTCGTCCGGGTAGTCGACGCGCACCAGGGACAGTCCGTGCGCGGGGGCGACCAGGATCGAACTCGACCGCGACGTCTCACGGAGCAGAGCTTCGATCCAGTCGAGGTCGCGGCGCCCCTCCCCCACCGCGAGAACCGCGCCGACGAGACTGCGCACCATCGACCAGCAGAACGCGTCCGCGCTGACGAAGGCGGTGAACACGTCGCCGTCGCGCTCCCAGTCGAAACGCTGGAGGTCGCGGACCGTGGTGGCGCCTTCGCGGCGTTTGCAGAACGCCGCGAAGTCGTGCAGCCCCAGCAATGTCGCGGATGCCGCGTGCATGAGTTCGAGATCGAGAACCTTCGGATACGACACGGTGTCCCGGGCTCGCAGCGGTTCGGCACCGTAGGCCGCGGCCGTGAGACGGTACTCGTAGTGCCTGCGCATCGCGGAGAACCGCGCGTCGAAGTGCTCCGGCGCGAACGAGATCCGCTTGATGCGCACGTCCTTCGGGAGGAACCGCGCGAGGCGGCGGACCAGCCGGGACGGATCGTCCGGCAGGGCGTCGACCGGGACGTCGACGTGCGCCACCTGACCGGTGGCGTGCACCCCGGCATCCGTCCGTCCCGCGACCGTGAGCTGCAACGGTGTGCGCAGGACGGCGCCGAGTTTCTCCTCGATCTCCCCGCACACCGTGCGCAGGCCGTTCTGGCGGGCCCACCCGGAGAAATCGGTTCCGTCGTAGGAGATGTCCAGCCGGAGACGGGTGGTCTCATACGAAACGGGCCCGCCGTCCCTCTCGGGGACGACGGGCTCGTTCGATTCAGCGTGTGCCGAAACCAAGGGGACTAGTCCTTCTTGGCCTCTTCGGCCTCGGGAGCGTCGGCCGCGGTGGCGGACTCGTCCTCGATGGCCTCGACGACGGCGTCAGCGTTCTCGACCTCGGCGTCGGTAGCCTCGGCCTCGACGGCCTCGACGACGTTCTCCTCGGCGGGAGCAGCAGCCGGCGCATCCTGCGAAGCCTTCACGCGACGAGCGCGGTCGGCCTCGGACGTGACGGTCTTCTCCTTGACGAGCTCGATGATCGCCATCGGCGCGTTGTCGCCCTTGCGGGGGACCGTCTTGATGATGCGGGTGTAGCCGCCGTCACGATCGGCGTAGAACGGGCCGATCTCCGCGAACAGGGTGTGCACGACATCCTTGTTGCGGATGACCTTCAGAACCTCGCGACGGTGAGCCAGGGTTCCGGCCTTGGCGTGCGTGACGAGCTTCTCGGCGTACGGGCGCAGGGCCTTGGCCTTGGACTCCGTGGTGGTGATGCGGCCGTGCTCGAAGAGCGCGGTAGCCAGATTGGCGAAGATCGCCTTCTGGTGCGAAGCCGACCCGCCGAAGCGGGCACCCTTCTTGGGCTTGGGCATGATGATCTCCTAGTAAAGGACCGTGAGCTACAGCTGTTCGGTCTCGGCGTAGTCCTCGGTGCCCTCGGCATCACCGAAGGAACCGGCGTCCGTGTCGCTCCACGTTCCGGTGGCGGCGTCGTAGCCGGCAACGGTGGTGGGATCGAAGGACGCGGGGCTGTCCTTGAGGGCCAGGCCGAGCGAATGCAGCTTGACCTTCACCTCGTCGATGGACTTCTGTCCGAAGTTGCGGATGTCGAGCAGATCGGACTCGGTACGGCCGACAAGCTCACCGACGGTGTGAACACCTTCGCGCTTGAGGCAGTTGTAGGAACGGACCGTCAGGTCCAGGTCCTCGATGGGCAGTCCGAACGAAGCAATGTGATCGGCCTCGGCGGGCGAGGGTCCGATCTCGATGCCTTCTGCTTCGACGTTCAGCTCACGGGCCAGGCCGAAGAGCTCAACCAGGGTCTTGCCCGCCGAAGCGAGCGCGTCCCGAGCGGTGATGGAGTTCTTGGTTTCCACGTCGAGAACGAGCCGATCGAAGTCGGTGCGCTGTTCGACGCGGGTGGCCTCCACCTTGTAGGTGACCTTGAGCACCGGCGAGTAGATCGAGTCGACCGGGATACGGCCGATCTCTGCGCCGGACGCCTTGTTCTGGACGGCGGGGACGTAGCCGCGACCGCGCTCGACGACGAGCTCGATCTCCAGCTTTCCCTTGTCGTTCAGGGTGGCGATGTGCAGATCCGGGTTGTTCACGGTGACGCCGGCCGGGGGCACGATGTCGCCTGCTGTCACAGCGCCGGGGCCCTGCTTGCGGACGTACATGGTGACCGGCTCGTCCTCTTCGGAGCTCACGACGAGACCCTTGAGGTTCAGGATGATGTCGGTGACATCTTCCTTCACACCGGGAACTGTGGTGAACTCGTGCAGAACGCCGTCGATGCGGATGCTCGTGACGGCCGCGCCGGGAATCGACGAGAGCAGCGTGCGACGGAGCGAGTTGCCGAGGGTGTACCCGAAGCCTGGCTCGAGGGGCTCGATGACGAACTTCGAGCGATTGTCAGCGATGACCTCTTCGGTCAGCGTGGGTCGCTGAGAAATGAGCATTGGATTTCCTCCTGTACGGGCGTCCGCTATTTGACGCCCACGATGGGAAAGGCACTTCGTGCCCGTGCGCCTTTCCGGTAGTCGAAACAACCAGAAAGGCGCACGGGCCGACAGGCCTACTTCGAGTAGTACTCGACGATGAGCTGTTCCTGCAGAGGAACGTCGATCTGCGCACGCTCGGGAAGCTGGTGAACCAGAACCCGGAGACGTCCACCGACAACCTGCAGCCAACCCGGGATCGGGCGATCGCCCTGGGTCTCGCGCGCAACCTGGAAGGGAAGCGTGGACAGCGACTTCTCCTTGACATCGATGATGTCGTACTGGGAGACGCGGTAGCTGGGGATGTCGACCTTCTTGTTGTTCACAAGGAGGTGGCCGTGGGTGACCAGCTGACGGGCCTGGCGGCGAGTGCGAGCCAGTCCGGCGCGGTACACGACGTTGTCGAGACGCGACTCCAGGATGCGGAGCAGGTTCTCACCGGTCTTACCGGGGCGGTTGTTCGCCTCCTTGTAGTACAGGCGGAACTGCTTCTCCATGACGCCGTAGGTGAAGCGAGCTTTCTGCTTCTCCTGCAGCTGGAGCAGGTACTCGCTCTCCTTGATCCGCGCGCGGCCGTGCTGGCCCGGCGGGTAGGGACGACGCTCGAACGCCTGGTCGCCTCCAACGAGGTCGACGCGCAGACGACGCGACTTGCGGGTGATGGGTCCGGTATAACGTGCCATTTTTTTCTACCTATCCTTCCCGCTAGACCCGACGCCGCTTGGGCGGACGGCAGCCGTTGTGCGGCTGGGGGGTGACATCGGAGATGGTGCCGACCTCGAGGCCTGCGGCCTGAAGCGAGCGGATCGCGGTCTCACGGCCGGAGCCGGGGCCCTTGACGAAGACGTCGACCTTCTTGACACCGTGCTCCTGCGCCTTGCGGGCTGCGTTCTCTGCGGCCAGCTGGGCGGCGAACGGGGTCGACTTGCGCGAACCCTTGAAGCCGACGTGTCCCGAGGACGCCCAGGAAATCACGTTTCCGGCGGGGTCCGTGATGGACACGATGGTGTTGTTGAACGTGCTCTTGATGTGAGCGGCGCCGTGCGGGACGTTCTTCTTGTCCCTGCGACGCGCCTTCTGGGTCTTCTTCGGACCGGTGCTACGTGACTTGGGGGGCATTACTTCGCCTTCTTCTTGCCGGCAATGGTGCGCTTCGGACCCTTACGGGTGCGGGCGTTGGTCTTGGTGCGCTGACCACGCACGGGCAGACCACGACGGTGGCGCAGGCCCTGGTAGCAGCCGATCTCGATCTTGCGTCGGATGTCGGCCTGGACCTCGCGGCGAAGGTCACCCTCGACCTTCAGCGACTCCTCGATGTACTCGCGGAGCTTGGCCAGATCCTCGTCCGAGAGATCCTTGCTCCGCAGATCCGGGCTGACGCCGGTAGCGTCCAGGATCTCCTTGGAGCGGGTACGGCCGATGCCGTAGATGTAAGTAAGTGCGATCTCCATCCGCTTTTCACGGGGAAGATCGACACCTGCGAGACGTGCCATGTCGGCATTCCTATCGGTGTGCGGAGGTCTGCTCCCAGTCCATCCCCTGTGCCTCTTCAAACGTCGGCGGTCTCGCGACCGGCAATGCTTCAACTAACTCAGTGGGGCCCCGGCCTCCGTGCCGGGGGTGAACCAGTACCTGCTCGAAAGCCGTAGCACTGGCTGGTGCTGGGAGGTCATCTTTGCTTGTTGCCAAGCAGATCCTCGAAAAGCGGAGATCTAGCCCTGACGCTGCTTGTGGCGCAGGTTCTCGCAGATCACCATGACCCGGCCGTTACGACGGATCACCTTGCACTTCTCGCAGATCTTCTTGACGCTCGGCTGAACCTTCACGTCTTCTGATCTCCTGTTTTGTGGCAGCCCACTACGCAGATCCGCAGCGGACGTACTTCTCCCCGACCTGGTCGGGCGGGGAAGTTTTACTTGTACCGGTAAACGATGCGTCCGCGCGACAAGTCGTAGGGCGAGAGCTCTACGACAACGCGATCTTCCGGGAGGATGCGAATGTAGTGCTGACGCATCTTTCCGCTGATGTGGGCGAGAACCTTGTGGCCGTTCTCGAGCTCAATGCGGAACATCGCATTGGGCAACGGCTCGACTACTCGTCCCTCGACCTCGATGGCCCCGTCTTTCTTAGCCATATCCTCCGCGATCCATGTGGTTTGGCGTGCTTCTTGCATCTGTTTCCGTTACCGTGGCGCCCAATGGGATCTTCACCGGCCGAAACATGAACAATCCGGATCAGGTCCGGCACTGGGCACGCAGACAACCGGCACGCATAGCGCACCGTTGATCCATGTTACGGGAAATTGCTCACCAGGCCAAATGCGGTCCCTGACGGACCTGCGGACCATCCCCGGAATCCCTCGTCCGAAGCACCCCGGCCCCCTATTCGAAGGATGTGTGCGTGCGCGCCCTGGTACAGCGAGTGACGTCCGCGTCGGTTCGGGTGGACGGCACGGAGGTCGGGCGGATCTCTCCCCCGGGCGGCGGTCACGGGTTGCTCGTTCTGGTCGGGGTCACCCACACGGACGACGCGGCGAAGGCGGCGCTGCTCGCGAGGAAGGTGTGGACCATGCGCATTCTGGAGAACGAGCAGTCCGCGGCCGATCTCGACGCGCCGATCCTGGTCGCCAGCCAGTTCACCCTGATGGCGGACACTCGGCGCGGCCGGCGACCGTCCTGGTCGGCCGCCGCGCCGAGGCCCGTGGCGGAACCACTGGTGGAGGAGTTCACCGGCGCCCTGCGGGGACTGGGCGCGACGGTCGAGACGGGCGTGTTCGGCGAACACATGGAGATCAGCCTCGTCAACGACGGACCGGTGACTCTGCTGATCGACGTGTAGCCGGCGCGCTACTCCGGCCGCAGGGTGAGGATGCGCGGTCCGTCCTCGGTGACGGCGACCGTGTGCTCCCAGTGCGCGGCACGGGTGCCGTCCGTGGTGACGACGGTCCAATCGTCTTCGAGGACAACGGTGTCGGTGGTGCCGAGGGTCAACATCGGTTCGATCGCCAGCACGGAACCGACCACCAGTTGGGGGCCCTTGCCCGGAGCGCCCTCGTTGGCGAGGAACGGTTCCATGTGCATTTCCCGGCCGATGCCGTGACCGCCGTACCCGTCGACGATGCCGTACTTGCGGTCGTGCTTCGCTTCGGCGGCCCGGGTGCCCAGCTCGATGGCGTGGGACACGTCGGTCAGCCGGTTGCCGGGCAGCATCGCGGCGATCCCCGCCTCCATGGACAGCCGCGTGGCCTCGCTCAGCTGCTGGTCCGCCTCGATGATGTCTCCGACGCCGAACGTCCACGCGGAGTCGCCGTGCCAGCCGTCGAGGATGGCACCGCAGTCGATGGAGACGAGGTCTCCCTCGGCGAGAATGTCTTCCACCGAGGGGATCCCGTGCACCACACGGTCGTTGACGGACGAACAGATCGACCCGCTGAACCCGTGGTAGCCCTTGAACGACGGCACGGCGCCGGCGCCGCGGATGACCGACTCCGCCACCTCGTCGAGCTCGAGCGTGCTCACACCCGGCTTCGCCGCATCGCGAACCGCCACCAGAGCCGCGCCGACGATGGCGCCGGCGGCGGCCATCGCGTCGAGCTCACCGGCGGTCCGGAACGGAACGACCTTGCGCTTACGCCCGAAGCCCATTACTTACCCAGCGCTCCCAGTGCGCGAGCATTGACCTCGTCGACCTCACCCAGGGCGTCGACGGTCACCAGCTGCTCCTTGTAGTAGTCGAGCAGCGGCGCAGTCTCCTCGCGGTACACCCGGAGACGGTTGCGGATGACGTCTTCCTTGTCGTCGGCGCGGCCGCGGGCCAGCATCCGCTCGACCACGACGTCCTCGTCGACGACGAAGGAGAGCACGGCGTCCAGCTTGGTGTTCTGCTCGGTCAGGATCGCTTCGAGCGCCTGAGCCTGGTCGACGGTCCGGGGGAAACCGTCGAGGAGGAAGCCGTTGGCGGCGTCCGGCTCGGCGACCCGGGCCTTCACCATGTTGTTGGTGATTTCGCTGGGAACCAGGTCTCCGGCATCCAGGTACTTCTTCGCTTCGAGGCCCAGGGGCGTGGCCTGGCCGATGTTCGCGCGGAACAAGTCGCCCGTCGAGATGTGGGGGACGCCGAGCTTCTCGGACAGGATCGCGGCCTGGGTGCCCTTGCCTGCACCGGGAGGACCAAGGAGGACAAGTCTCACTTGAGGAACCCTTCGTAGTTACGTTGCATCAATTGACTTTCGATCTGCTTGACCGTGTCCAGGGCGACGCTGACGAGAATCAGCACAGCGGCACCACCGAAGATGCTGCTGGAGGTCTGGCCACCGGACAGGAAGAAGTGGGGCAGCACCGCGATCAGGCCCAGGTAGATCGAGCCGGGAACGGTGATGCGGTTGAGCACGTAATTCAGGTAGTCCGCGGTGGGGCGACCCGGGCGGATACCGGGGATGAAGCCGCCGAACTTCTTCATCTCGTCGGCGCGCTCTTCCGGATTGAACGTGATCGCGACGTAGAAGAACACGAAGAACACGATCAGTGCGAAGTAGATGGCGATGTACACCGGGTTGTTGGGATTCACCAGGTACTCGTTGATGATCCGCTGCCACCAGCTGGGATCGGCCGACGACGTGGCGCCGGTGAGCTGCGCGATGAGGTTCGGCAGGTACAGCAGCGACGACGCGAAGATGACCGGGATGATGCCGGCCTGGTTGACCTTGAGTGGCAGGTACGTGGACGAACCGCCGTACATCTTGCGGCCGACCATGCGCTTCGCGTACTGCACCGGGATGCGCCGCTGTCCCTGCTCGACGAAGACGACTCCGGCGATGATGGCGAGCGCCACGACGCAGACGATCGCGAAGATCAGTCCCCCACGGCTGTCGAGGATGGCCTTGCCCTCGGACGGCAGACGGGACGCGATACCCGAGAAGATGAGCAGCGACATGCCGTTGCCGACGCCGCGCTCGGTGATGACCTCACCGAACCACATGACCAGCGCTGCACCGGCCGTCATGACCAGCACGATGATCACGAGGCCGAAGATGCTCTTGTCGGCGATGATCTCTTCCTGGCACCCCTGCAGCAGCTGACCGCGTGACGCGAGCGCCACGATGCCGGTGGCCTGCAGGATCGCCAGCGCGACCGACAGGTACCGCGTGTACTGCGTCATCTTCGCCTGGCCGGACTGGCCTTCCTTCCGAAGTTCCTCGAACTTCGGAATGACGACCGTCAACAGCTGGACGATGATGCTGGCCGTGATGTACGGCATGATGCCGATCGCGAAGATGGACAGCTGGAGTAGCGCACCACCCGAGAACAGGTTGATCAGCGAGTAGATACCCGCGGAATCGCCACCCGACAGCTGATCGACACACGCGCGGACGTTGCCGTAGTCGACGCCCGGCGACGGAATCACGGCACCGATGCGATAGAGCGCAACGAGACCGAGCGCGATGAGGATCTTCCGCCTCAGGTCCGGGGTCCTGAGGGCCGAGACGAAGGCGGAAAGCAAAGATCCTCCTGGCACGACGGTGGGGAGACGAAGTCGAAAGCAGACTTGTCCGTGAATGAACTCTAGAACTCTAACAGTGGCAACTGAACGCACAGTTGGGAGACCTGCGGCAGTGCCGCCCGTACAGCCGCAAATGGCCGCAGTACAGCGAAAGGCTGTACTGCGGCCATCTACTGGCTAGCGGTGATAGCTCACAGCTCGGTGGCGGTACCACCGGCAGCAGCGATCTTCTCCTTGGCGGAGCCGGTGAACTTGTCGACCGTCACCTGGACGGCGACAGTCAGGTCACCGTCGCCGAGAACCTTGACGAGCTGGTTCTTGCGAACGGCACCCTTGGCAACGAGGTCCTCGACCGTGACCTGTCCACCCTCGGGGAACAGACGGGCGATGTCGCCGACGTTGACGACCTGGTACTCGGTGCGGAACGGGTTGGTGAAACCCTTGAGCTTGGGCAGACGCATGTGCAGCGGCATCTGTCCACCCTCGAAGGCGGCGGGCACGTTCTTGCGGGCCTTGGTGCCCTTCGTGCCGCGGCCTGCGGTCTTACCCTTGGAACCTTCACCACGACCGACGCGAGTCTTCTCGGTCTTGGCTCCCGGCGCGGGGCGCAGGTGATGCAGTTTGATGGTCATGGTTAGACCTCCTCAACTGTGACGAGGTGGCGCACCACGTTGATCAGACCGCGGTTCTGGGCATTGTCCTCGCGGACAACCGTCTGACGGATGCCCTTCAAGCCGAGGGTGCGCAGCGAGTTCCGCTGGTTCTGCTTGGTACCGATGGTGCTCTTGATCTGAGTGACCTTGAGTTCGGCCATTACTTCACGCTCCCAGCCTGTGCGCGCGCACGCAGCATGCCGGCAGGGGCAACGTCCTCGAGGGCGAGACCGCGGCGAGCGGCAACTTCCTCGGGGCGCTGCAGGCCCTTGAGCGCAGCGACGGTCGCATGCACAACATTGATGGCGTTGTCGCTACCGAGCGACTTCGACAGAATGTCGTGG
The DNA here is from genome assembly GCF_042674125.1 of Rhodococcus sp. NPDC056960. NCBI lineage: Bacteria > Bacillati > Actinomycetota > Actinomycetes > Mycobacteriales > Nocardiaceae > Rhodococcus > Rhodococcus sp. NPDC056960. Next base: position 146,198 of record NZ_JBHURF010000005.1, read on the forward strand.
ATGCCGGCGCATTCCAGCACGGCACGCACCGCGCCACCGGCGATGACACCGGTACCGGGGCTTGCCGGACGCAGCATGACGACGCCTGCTGCGGCCTCACCCTGAACCGGGTGCGTGATGGTGCTGCCGATCATCGGAACGCGGAAGAAGCTCTTCCGAGCCTCCTCGACGCCCTTCTGGATGGCCGCAGGAACTTCCTTGGCCTTGCCGTAGCCGACGCCGACCAGTCCGTTGCCGTCGCCCACGATCACCAGAGCGGTGAAGCTGAAGCGACGACCACCCTTGACGACCTTCGACACGCGGTTGATCGTGACGACGCGCTCGATGTGGTTCGACTTCTCGGCCGACTGTCCGCCGCGACGATCGTCGCGACCGCCACCACGACGGTCGCCGCCGCCGCGGTTGTCCCCCGTGTTGGGGCCATTCTGTCCGGCGGGTCCGCTTCCGCCGTCACGCCTCTGACGTCCCGGCATCAGGCTGTCCTTCCGTTCATGTACTCGGTCTTGGTCATCAGAACTTCAACCCGCCTTCGCGAGCTGCGTCCGCAAGGGCCGCGATGCGACCGTGGTAGCCGTGTCCGCCGTGGTCGAACACGACGGTCTCGACACCGGCGGCCTTCGCGCGCTCGGCGATCAGCTGACCGACCTTCGCACTGAGGGCCTTCTTGTCGCCGTCCGCTGCACGCACGTCGGCCTCGGTGGTCGACGCCGCGGCCAGGGTGTGGCCCGCGAGGTCGTCCACCAGCTGGACGTGGATGTGGCGGGAGGACCGGTTGACGACCAGGCGGGGACGCTCGGGCGTGCCGGAGACCTTCTTGCGGAGACGGAAGTGACGACGCACCTTCGACAGGCGACGCTTCGTGGACGCATCCTTGCCGAGCGGAATCCGCTTGGCTTTCTGGTTTGCAGTCTGGCTCATATCACTTACCCGTCTTTCCGACCTTGCGGCGGATCTGCTCACCCTCGTAACGCACGCCCTTACCCTTGTACGGGTCCGGACGGCGGAGACGACGGATGTTGGCCGAGATCTGCCCGACCTTCTGCTTGTCGATGCCCGACACCGAGAACTTGGTGGGCGACTCGACCGCGAAGGTGATGCCTTCCGGAGCCTCGATCGGGACCGGGTGGCTGTAGCCGAGTGCGAACTCGAGGTCCTTGCCCTTGAGGGCAACGCGGTAACCGACGCCGTGAATCTCCATCTTGGTGGTGTAACCGTCGGTGACACCGGTGATGAGGTTCTGCACCAGGGTGCGAGACAGACCGTGCAGCGCACGGCTGCGACGCTCGTCGTCCGGACGCGTCACGCTGAGCGTGCCGTCGTCGTTCTTCGCAATGGCAATCGGCTCGGCGACCGTCAGGGCGAGCGTGCCCTTGGGTCCCTTGACCGTGACGTCCTGGCCGTCGATCGAGACGTCGACGCCGCCGGGGACGGTGACGGGAATCTTTCCAATACGCGACATTGTGGTGGCCTCCCTTACCAGACGTAGGCGAGGACTTCCCCGCCCACTCCTTGATTGGCCGCCTGGCGATCGGTGAGCAGGCCGGTGGACGTGGAAATGATCGCCACGCCGAGGCCGCCCAGAACCTTGGGCAGGTTGGTGGACTTCGCGTACACACGCAGACCGGGCTTGGAGACGCGACGCACGCCGGCAAGGCTGCGCTCACGGCTCGGGCCGTACTTCAGGTCGACGATGAGGGTCTTGCCCACCTCGGCGTCTTCGGTGCGGTAGTCGGCGATGTAACCCTCGCGCTTGAGGATCTCGGCGATGTTCGCCTTGATCTTCGAGTGGGGCAACTTCACCTCATCGTGGTACGCCGTGTTGGCGTTGCGCAGACGCGTCAAGAAGTCTGCGATGGGGTCGGTCATGGTCATGAGGTTGACCTCTACCTTTCTCACAACGGTTCCCTCTGCCGAATCCGGCGCAGGCCTATCGCGAAGTAGGTCTTACGTTTCCCGGTTCGAGGTTACGAACCGGAAGTCTGTGGGGTGACGCCGTCGCCGCGAGGCGACGGCGTCACCGGCTCACCAGGAGCTCTTGTGAACGCCGGGCAGCTCGCCGGCGTGCGCCATCTCGCGGACGCAGATTCGGCACAGGCCGAACTTGCGGAACACCGAGTGCGGACGGCCGCAGCGCTGGCAGCGGGTGTAGGCGCGCACCGCGAACTTGGGCTTCTTGTTGGCCTTGTTGACCAATGCCTTCTTAGCCATTAGCTCAGTTCTCCTTGAACGGGAAGCCGAGGTGCTTCAGCAGGGCACGGCCTTCTTCGTTGTTGGTCGCGGTGGTCACCACGGTGATGTCCATGCCGCGCGGGCGGTCGATCTTGTCCACGTCGATCTCGTGGAACATCGACTGCTCGTTCAGGCCGAACGTGTAGTTGCCGTTGCCGTCGAACTGGTTGCCCGACAGGCCGCGGAAGTCCCTGATGCGGGGAAGCGCGACGGACACGAGACGGTCCAGGAACTCCCACATGCGGTCGCCACGCAGCGTGACGCGGGCACCGATCGGCATTCCCTCGCGGAGCTTGAACTGCGCGATGGACTTGCGGGCCTTGCGGATCTCGGGCTTCTGACCGGTGATCAGAGCGAGGTCGTTGACGGCACCGTTGATCAGCTTGGCGTCGCGAGCGGCATCACCGACACCCATGTTGACGACAACCTTGACGACGCCGGGGATCTGCATCACGTTGGCGTAGTCGAACTCGGTGTTCAGCGCAGCCTTGATCTCCTCGCGGTAGCGAGTCTTCAGGCGCGGCTGGATCTTGTTCTCAGTGGAGGTCATGTCAGATGTCCTTCCCGTTCTTCCGGGAAATCCGAACGCGCTTGCCGGACTCTTCGTCGGTCCGGTAGCCCACGCGAGTGGGGTTGCCGTCCGAGTCGACGACCGCGACGTTGGAAACGTGGATCGGGGCTTCCTGCGTGACGATGCCGCCGGAGGAAGCTCCGCGCTCGTTCGCGGAAACCGCGGTGTGCTTCTTGATGCGGTTCACGCCTTCGACGAGGACCTTGTTGGTCGCGGGGTAGGCCTGAATGACCTTGCCCTTCGCGCCCTTGTCCTTGCCGGCGATGACCAGCACGGTGTCACCCTTGTGCACCTTCATCACAGCACCTCCGGGGCGAGCGAGACGATCTTCATGAACTTCTTCTCACGCAGCTCACGGCCGACGGGGCCGAAGATGCGGGTGCCACGGGGATCGTTGTCCGGCTTGATGAGGACGGCGGCGTTCTCGTCGAACTTGATGTACGAACCGTCCGGACGGCGACGTTCCTTGGTGGTACGGACGATGACGGCCTTGACGACCTCGCCCTTCTTGATGTTTCCACCCGGGATGGCGTCCTTGACGGTGGCGACGATGATGTCGCCGATCCCGGCGTAACGGCGAGACGAACCACCGAGAACGCGGATGCAGAGAATCTCCTTGGCACCCGTGTTGTCGGCGACGCGCAGCCGCGACTCCTGCTGAATCACTTACTTCTCCTTGACCTGGACTGTTGCACGGCAGATTTCCGACCCGACGTGCGCGGTCTGCACCCGTGCCCTGCGAGAGGGGCCACCCTGGTGGGCGGCACAACGGTGGGGTTGCCGTGCGTCGGCCGCAAGGCAACCCCACCATTGTACCGGATACATTATTCGGTTCTTACTTGGCCTTCTCGAGGACCTCGACGAGACGCCAGTGCTTGGTCGCGGACAGCGGACGGGTCTCCATCAGCTGCACGCGGTCACCGATGCCTGCGACGCCGTTCTCGTCGTGCGCCTTCACCTTGCTGGTGCGCCGGATGATCTTGCCGTAGAGCGGGTGCTTGACCCGGTCCTCGAGCTCGACCACGATCGTCTTCTCCATCTTGTCGGAGACGACGTATCCGGTGCGGACCTTGCGGCTGCCGCGCTCTTCAGTGCTCACTGCTTTTTCCTCACTCATGCCGCGTCACCTGCGTCCGGACCAACGGCCAGCCCGAGCTCACGCTCACGCAGAACGGTGTAGATACGCGCGATCTCGTGACGAACGGTACGAAGTCGACGGTTGTTGTCCATCTGACCCGTGGCCATCTGGAAACGAAGGTTGAACAGCTCTTCCTTCGACTCACGAAGCCGGGTGACCAGCTCTTCTTCGGTGAGCTCGCGGAGCTCTGCGGCTGGGGTTCCAGTAGCCATCAGAACTGCTCCTCCCTTGTCACGATCCGGCACTTGCAGGGGAGCTTGTGCATCGCGCGGCGCAGGGCCTCACGAGCGATCTCCTCGTTGGGGTAGCTCATCTCGAACATCACGCGACCAGGCTTGACGTTCGCGATCCACCACTCGGGCGAACCCTTACCGGAACCCATGCGGGTTTCGGCCGGCTTCTTGGTGAGGGGGCGATCCGGGAAGATGTTGATCCAGATCTTGCCGCCACGCTTGATGTGCCGGGTCATGGCGATACGAGCGGACTCGATCTGCCGGTTGGTGATGTAGGCGGGCTCGAGAGCCTGGATGCCGTAATCACCGAAGGTCACCTGGGTTCCACCCTTGGCGGCACCCGAACGGCTCGGATGGTGCTGCTTGCGGTGCTTGACCCGCCGTGGGATCAACATGCGTCAGCCCTCCTTCTGTTCAGTCGTAGCGGGTGCATCGGCGGTGGCGGTCGCTGCGCGGCCGGCCTCGGTGCTGGTCGCGGTGGTGCCGGTGGCACCGGAACGACGGGGGCGGCTCGGACGCTCACGACGCGGGCGGTCGCCTGCGGGAGCAGCCACGTTGGCGGCGAGCTCACGCTTGCCACCGACGATGTCGCCCTTGTAGATCCAGACCTTCACGCCGATGCGGCCGAAGGTGGTCTTGGCCTCGTAGAGGCCGTAGTCGATGTCCGCACGAAGCGTATGCAGCGGCACACGGCCTTCGCGGTAGAACTCCGACCGGGACATCTCGGCGCCGCCGAGACGACCGGAGCACTGAACGCGGATTCCCTTGACGTTGGGCTGACGCATGGCCGACTGGATGGCCTTGCGCATCGCGCGACGGAAGGCGACACGGTTCGAGAGCTGCTCGGCGACACCCTGTGCGACGAGCTGAGCCTCGGCCTCGGCGTTCTTGACCTCGAGGATGTTCAGCTGGACCTGCTTGCCGGTCAGCTTCTCGAGCTCGGAACGGATGCGATCGGCTTCGGCGCCGCGGCGACCGATGACGATACCCGGGCGGGCGGTGTGGATGTCCACACGCACACGGTCACGGGTGCGCTCGATCTCGACCTTCGCGATGCCCGCGCGCTCCATGCCGGTGGCCAGGAGCTTACGGATCGCGACGTCTTCCTTGACGTATTCCGCGTACTGCTTGTCTGCGTACCAGCGAGACTTCCAGTCGGTGGTGATGCCGAGGCGGAAGCCGTGCGGGTTGATTTTCTGGCCCACTACTGAGCACTTCCCTTCCGGCGATTACGGGTCGATGTTCCGGTCTTCGGCAGGCTCTCCACGATCACGGTGATGTGACTGGTGCGCTTGCGGATACGGAACGCACGTCCCTGTGCACGCGGCTGGAACCGCTTGAGGGTCGCGCCCTCGTCCACGAACGCCGTGGCGACGACAAGCGTGCTCGGGTCGAGGTCGAGGTTGTTCTCGGCGTTGGCTGCTGCGGAGGCGATCACCTTGGCGACCGGCTCGCTCGCTGCCTGCGGCGCGAACTTCAGGATGTTCAGGGCGTCTTCAACCGAACGCCCGCGGACCAGGTCCACAACGCGACGCGCCTTCATCGGCGTGACGCGCACGTGGCGCGCTACTGCCTTGGCGGTCGGGTTGGCGGTTTCGGTGTTGCTCATCGCCTCTTCGCCTTCCGATCATCCTTGATGTGACCCTTGAACGTGCGGGTCGGTGCAAACTCTCCGAGCTTGTGTCCGACCATCGAGTCGGAAACGAACACGGGGACGTGCTTGCGGCCGTCGTGAACCGCAAACGTGTGGCCGATGAAGTCCGGGATGATCGTGGAACGACGGGACCAGGTCTTGATGACCTGCTTGGTTCCCTTCTCGTTCTGCACGTCCACCTTCGCGAGGAGGTGGTCATCGACGAACGGGCCCTTCTTGAGGCTGCGTGGCATCCTTCACTCCCTCCTAGCGCTTGTTCTTGCCGGTACGGCGACGACGGACAATGAGCTTGTCGCTCGCCTTGTTCTTGCGGGTGCGGCCCTCGGGCTTGCCCCACGGGCTGACCGGGTGGCGACCACCGGAGGTCTTACCCTCACCACCACCGTGCGGGTGGTCGACCGGGTTCATCACGACACCACGGACGGTCGGGCGCTTGCCCTTCCAGCGCATACGGCCGGCCTTGCCCCAGTTGATGTTCGACTGTTCGGCGTTGCCGACCTCACCGATCGAGGCGCGGCAGCGAACGTCGACGCGACGGATTTCGCCGGACGGCATACGCAGCGTGGCGTAGGTGCCTTCCTTACCGAGCAGCTGGATGCTGGATCCGGCCGAGCGGGCCATCTTGGCGCCGCCACCCGGGCGCAGTTCCACCGCGTGGATGGTGGTACCCGTCGGGATGTTGCGCAGGGGCAGGTTGTTGCCGGGCTTGATGTCGGCGCCGGCACCGGACTCGACCGGTGCTCCCTGGAACAGGCCCTTGGGGGCGATGATGTAGCGCTTCTCGCCGTCCGCGTAGTGCAGCAGGGCGATACGCGCGGTGCGGTTGGGGTCGTACTCGATGTGAGCGACCTTGGCCGGCACGCCGTCCTTGTCGTTGCGACGGAAATCGATCAGCCGGTAGGCGCGCTTGTGTCCGCCACCCTTGTGCCGGGTGGTGATGCGACCGTGTGCGTTACGTCCACCGCGTCCGTGGAGCGGGCGAATCAGCGACTTCTCGGGGGTCGACCGAGTGATCTCGGCGAAGTCCGAGACGCTCGAGCCACGACGGCCCGGGGTTGTCGGCTTGTACTTACGGATTGCCATGAGTCTTCTCGTCCTCTATGTCTCGTCAAGTCCCGGCGCTTACGCGACCGGTCCTCCGAAGATCTCGATGGGCTTGCTGTCGGCCGAGAGGGTCACGAGCGCGCGCTTGGTGTCCTTGCGCTTGCCGTAACCGAACCGGGTCCGCTTGCGCTTGCCCTGACGGTTGGCGGTGTTGACGCTGGTCACGGTGACGCCGAAGATCTTCTCGACGGCAATCTTGATCTGCGTCTTGTTCGAGTCCGGGTGCACCAGGAAGGTGTAGGTGCCTTCCTCGATCAGTCCGTAGGACTTCTCGGAGATGACCGGGGCGAGCAGGATGTCGCGGGGATCGGCGATGGTGCTCACTTGCCCTCCTCCTTGTTCTCTTCCTGGGCGGTCTCGGCGGGCCCGTGGATGAACGCGTTCAGAGCCTCGACGCTGAACACGACGTCATCGCTGTTGAGCACGTCATAGGTGTTGAGCTGGTCGGGTGCGATGGGGTGCACGCCGTCCAGGTTCTGCACGCTCTTCCAAGCGGCGACGTCCGCGCGGCCGACGACGAGCAGGACCTTCTTGCGATCCGAGATCTCGCCGAGGAACGTGCGGGCAGACTTCGTGGACGGAGTCTGACCGGCGACCAGTTCGGTGATCACGTGGATGCGCTCGTTACGGGCCCGGTCGGAGAGGGCTCCGCGCAGGGCGGCGGCCTTCATCTTCTTGGGGGTCCGCTGCGAGTAGTCGCGCGGCTGCGGGCCGTGGACGGTGCCACCACCGGCGAACTGCGGCGCACGGGTCGAGCCCTGACGAGCGCGGCCGGTGCCCTTCTGGCGGTACGGCTTCTTGCCACCGCCGCGAACCTCGCCGCGGGTCTTGGTGGCGTGGGTGCCCTGACGTGCAGCAGCGAGCTGCGCGACGACAACCTGGTGGAGAAGCGCGATGTTGGCAGGCGCGTCGAAGATCTCCGCGGGGAGATCGACGGTGCCGTTGGTCTTGCCGCCGGCGACCTTGACGTCCAGCGTCAGCTTGGTCGTCGATGTCTCGGTGCTGGTCATGCTCGTGCACCACCCTTCACTGCACTCTTGACGATCACGAGGCCACCCTTGCGGCCGGGGATCGCACCCTTGATCAGCAGCAGGCCGTTCTCGGCGTCCACCTTGTGAACGGAGAGGTTCTGCGTCGTGATGCGGTCGCTACCCATGCGGCCGGACATGCGCATGCCCTTGAACACGCGGCCCGGAGTGGCGCAACCACCGATGGAACCGGGGCGACGGTGCACGGCCTGTGCACCGTGCGACGCACCCTGACCGGCGAAGCCGTGGCGCTTCATGGTTCCGGCGAAGCCCTTACCCTTGCTGGTTCCGGTGACGTCGACGTAGGCGCCGTCCTCGAAGACCTCGGCGGTAAGTTCCTGGCCGACCTCGTACTCCGAGGTGTCGGCAACGCGGAGCTCCACAACGTGACGGCGCGGGGTGACGCCGGCCTTGGCGAACTGGCCGGAAGTCGGCTTGTTCACCTTGCGCGGGTCGATGGCGCCGAACGCGAGCTGCACGGCGCTGTAGCCGTCACGCTCTTCGGTACGAATCTGGGTCACGACGTTCGGTCCGGCCTTCACGACGGTGACCGGAACGACCCGGTTGTTCTCGTCGAAGACCTGGGTCATGCCGAGCTTGGTGCCCAGGATTCCCTTGATCTTGGTATCAGTCATTGTTTTTGTCTCCGCCGCGCTCACTGAATGTTGACGTCGACGCTGGCCGGAAGGTCGATGCGCATGAGCGCGTCAACCGTCTTGGGCGTCGGGTCGAGGATGTCGATAAGCCGCTTGTGAGTACGCATCTCGAAGTGCTCGCGCGAGTCCTTGTACTTGTGCGGCGAGCGGATGACGCAGTACACGTTCTTTTCGGTCGGCAACGGCACGGGTCCAACGACGCGGGCCCCGGTACGGGTCACCGTCTCGACGATCTTGCGCGCTGACGCGTCGATCGCCTCATGGTCGTAGGCCTTGAGCCTGATGCGGATCTTCTGTCCCGCCACGCTTAGTGTCCTTTTCTTGCCGCGTTTCGTAGTCCCACCCGAGTCGGGCCGAACTACCTCGTCTGCACAGTCCCTTGCCTGGGCCGCAACTGTCCGAACGCTAGGCGACCGGGACACACCCGATCCGCTGCCGCTGTTCATCTGTCATGGTTCTCCGGTACACGCGGTCGGGCGTGTCGCCCTCCCACTCATTCTCCGACCCGGAACTTTTCAGCTGTTCGGGCCGGGAACGCGCACCGGATGCACTCGTTTCGAGTGCCAGTAGGTACTGCTTCCGTCTTGCATGTGGCCGCGAGCAGGTCATTTAAGACTTACTGCGCGACGTTTCACCCCACCTGTTTCGGGCCGCAAACGATCGCGTCCCAGACAAGGCAACCCGACCAGTATGCCGTACCGGGCGAAAGACTTCAAACCCGGTCGCATCACTCCCTCGCCGCCGTGTATCTTACTTCGGAGTAAGATGCACGGCATGACCCTTTCCCCGAGTCCCACGTACTCCGCGTGGCAGAAGCTCCCCGACAACGCGCTCGGACACGCCCTCTTCTCCGTCGGCATGTGCCTGCGCGTCCCGTACTTCGGCTCGGTGCTCCCCCGCGTCGTCGAGATGCGGCCGGGCCGTTGCGAAGTCCGCGCACCGAAGTGGTGGGGCGTCCGCAACCATCTGGGCACGTTCCACGCGATCGCCGCGTGCAACCTCGCCGAAGCCGCCATGGGCATGCTGTCCGAGGCGACCGTCCCCTCCACTCACCGGTGGATCCCCAAGTCGATGACGGTCGACTACCTCGCCAAGGCGAACGGGCCGCTGCGCGCCGTCGCCGCACTGACGGAACTGCCGGACTTCGGCGCGATCACCGAGGGCGCCGACGTCGTCGTGCCCGTGCGCATCTTCGACGGCCAGGGGGTCGAGGTGGTTCACGCCGACATCACGACGTGGGTCACCCGGCGGTAGGCGAGGGTCGCCGCGAGGAACTCATGTCGTAGCTCACATTCCTTCCCGGCGCCTCTCGCTGCCGGACCGAATTGCAGTGTGCCTCTTCCTAGGAACCGGAACCTCGACGTAGCTCACGAGATCCGGCGGGGCAGGGCTCTCCCCGCCGTGGTCGCCGGGGTCGAAGTGGTACAGGTGTCCGGTAATGATCGCGTCGCCGTCCGCTCCCGTTACAGAAGTTTTCCGGGGGCGCGAGGGTGTTCGCCGGTCTGCCTTGATCGCCATCCTCGCGTGACATACTCGGGACATGCCTGCACCTGACACCGCCGTTCTTGTCGAGGGAATCGAGAAATCCTTCGGTGACGTCGCTGCGTTGCGGGGCGTGAGTTTCGAGGTGCCCCGCGGCACGGTTCTAGGCATCCTGGGCCCCAACGGGGCGGGGAAGACCACGACCGTCAATGTTTTGTCCACACTGCTCCGGCCCGATGCGGGCCGGGCATTCGTCGCCGGGCACGACGTCGTCCAGGAGGCGGCCGACGTCCGTCGCAGCATCATGATGACCGGCCAGTACGCAGCACTCGACGAGTCGCTGACCGGCCGCGAGAATCTGGTGCTCTTCGGCCGGCTGATGGGTCTGCCCAAGGGTGCGGCGAAGGCGCGCGCGCAGGACCTGCTGTCCCAATTCGATCTACTCGACGCCGGCGACCGGAAGGTGTCCGGTTACTCCGGCGGTATGCGACGACGCGTCGACATCGCCTGCGGTCTGGTGATCCGCCCCGAGGTCGTATTCCTCGACGAGCCGACCACCGGGCTCGATCCCCGCAGCCGCCAAGGCGTGTGGTCGCTCGTCTCCGCGCTGAAGGAGCAGGGCATCACGATCCTGTTGACCACCCAGTACCTGGAGGAGGCCGACCTCCTGAGCGACAACATCGTCGTGATCGACAAGGGCACCGTGATAGCCGAGGGCACGGCCGACGAATTGAAGGCGCGCACCGGCGGAAGCTACTGCGAAGTGGTCCCGGTCAGCCTCGACGACCTGCCGCGCATCCGGGAGATCCTCACGAACCTGTGCCCACCCGGACGGGTCATCGAGGAAGGCCCCGACCGGTTGTCGATCCCCGCGGAACACGGCGCCCAGACCCTGGCCGAGGTGCTGCGTCGCCTCGACCTCGCGGAGGTGACGCTCGCCGACATCGCCCTGCGGCGGCCGTCGCTCGACGACGTGTTCCTCTCGCTCACCGGTCACGTCCGCGTCGACGAGAGTCTGCCGTCGTGACGGCCCCCGCCCAGCTCGGGTTCGACAGCACATTCGAGGGCAGACACCGTCGACCGCATCCGTCGAGCATCCAGCAGTGGATCGCGCTGTCGCAGCGGAACCTGCACACGATGTGGGTCTTCGGTCAGTTCTTCATCGCGGTGCTCGCCCCGCTCATCTTCACGGTCGGCTTCTATCTGCCGCTGCGCCTGGTGATGAAGTTCCAGGGCATCGATTACGCCCAGTTCGTCATGCCGATCATCATCCTGCAGGCCATGGCGTTCACCGCGATCTCGGCGGCACACCGGGCGGCCACCGAGGCGTCGAACGGCATGAACTCGCGGTTCCAGACGATGCCGATCGCGGCCGGGGTCCCGTTGGCCGCGCGCATGACCGCCTGCCTCGTGCACTCGACGATCTCGCTGATCGCCGCCATCGGCTACGGATATGCGATCGGGTTCCGGTTCTCCGGCGGAGCCGGGCTGACCGCGGCGTTCTGCGGGTTGGCGATGCTGATCGGATTCACCCTCACCACGGGGGCCGACGCCCTCGGCACACTCACGAAGAGCCCCGAGGTGACCAGTCAGGCACTGACACTCCCCCAGCTGATTCTCGGCATGTTCTCCTCCGGCTTCGTTCCGGTCACGCAGTTCCCCGAATGGGCACAGGGTTTCGTGCGAAATCAACCGATCTCGCAATTCTCCTCGTCCCTGCGTGCCATGACGGACGGGACGATCACGTTTCAGCTCCTGACCCCCACGCTGCTGTGGTGTGCGGGGTTGGCGCTCGTCTTCATCCCGTTGTCGATCTGGTCGAATGTGAGGCGCGGATGACCACCGAGTACCGATCCGACACACCGGCGACGGTGACCTTTCCCGAGGTGATCGAACCCCACCCGGAGAATTCCTTCGCCGCCCTGTTCTCGCACAGCCTGTTGCAGACCAGGCGCCTGTTGCTGCGCTGGGCACGCGACCCGTACACCATGCTCCAGGCGATCGTGTACCCGTCGCTCATGCTGCTGATGTTCTGGGCGGTGCTCGGGATCTCGATCACCAAGGCCACCGGGGTCAACAGCGTGTTCGGCACCGTTCCGATGATCACGCTCGTCGGCGCGATGTTCGGTTCCATCGCGGGCGGACTGTCACTGAAGAAGGAATGGGCGGACGGGCTCCTCAGCCGGTTCTGGGTGCTACCCGTGCACCGCGCGTCGGGCCTCCTCAGCCGGCTCATGGCGGAATCCGTGCGGATCGTGCTCACCACGGTGCTGATCATCGCCGTCGGGTTCGCCATCGGATTCCGGTTCAACCAAGGCGTTCTCGCCGGGATTGCGCTGATGCTGGTGCCCCTGCTGTTCGGGGTGAGTTTCGCGACGATGGTGACCGCCCTCGCCGTCAACGCGGCGAAGGCTCCCCTCGTCGAACTCCTCTCCCTGCTGTGCACCCTCCTGTTGTTCTTCAACTCGGGGTTCGTGCCCACCGGCGCCTACCCGACCTGGCTGCAGCCGTTCGTGGAGAACCAGCCGATGTCGTGTGCGATCGACGCGATGAAGGGACTGTCGATGGGCGGGCCCGTCGCGGAACCTCTCATCAAGGCCGTCGCATGGTCGGTGGCCGGGTTGCTGATCTTCACCTACCCCGCGGTACGTGGCTATCGGCGGGCGGCGGGCACCCCGGCGTAACGACCCGCGCCCTAACGCGGGGTGTGCCCCGTCAGCGGCGGCTCGATCACCAGCGGATCGTCCGCGGCCGGTGGACCGTAGACACCGCCGTTCCGCGTCGCGTTCTCCTGACCCAGGTCGTCGGGCCGTGGAACGTTCACCGCACCCCGCTGCTCGAGATACTGCTGCGACTGGCACGTCCAGTCCAGGGCGGGCCGACTCGGCTCCGCGTCCGTTACCAGACGGCGCGGGGCGTCGTACACGCACATCGGCCCCTGCGTTCCGACCAGCAGAAGGTCGGCGAGGCCGCCCTTTTCGATCGACGCGATCTTCGGCAGTGCGCCGGGCATGATCGTCAGGCCGTAGTCGAGGGAGGGCGTGCGGTCGCCGACGATCCGGGTGGGGAGAACAAGATTCGCCACCAGGGCGCCCAGCGAGTCCCGATTGCCCGAAAGCAACGCGTCCAGGCTCGCCATCGTCTGCGGTGAGCGCCCGAGCAGGTCGACGACGGCGGAGTCGTGGGCTCGCAATTCCTCGAGCACGCTGCGAGCGGTGCTCGCCGATTCCGGCAGCGCGGCGGTGAGGCCGTCCGCCGTATTCAGGAGCGGCATTCCCTTGTTCACTATGGTCGACAGTGCGTCGGTACGGGTTTCGAGGGTGCGGGCTATTTCGGCGGAACCGTCGAGCAGGTTCTGCAGGTCGGGTCCCGTGCCTCCGAAGGCGGTGCCGAACGTGTCCGCCAGCGAGGACAGGGCGGTGACGTCCATCGAGTCGACGAGGTCCGTGGTTTCGAGAAGGGTCGCGTCGAGCGAACGGGGGATGCCCTCCTCCGGAACGTCGACGACGTCGCCGTAGTACGGCGGGTCGGCACTGTCCGGCATGAGGTCGAGCGCCTGGATGCCGATCGCATTCTCGGTGGTGATCTTCGCGGTCGAGCCGGCAGGTACCCGGGTGCCGGGGTGCAGTTCGATCCCGAGGACGACGCCCGTCCCTTCGGGGTTCACGTCGACGGAGCTGATCGTGCCCACCCCGACGCCGCGATAGTTGACGGACGCCCCCTGCGCGAGGCCGGCGGCGTGGTCGAGCCGGGCACTCAGGTGAATGGGACGTCCGAACGTGTCCGGGCCGGTCACGTACCGCAGCCCGAACAGCATCGCGGCGATCGAGATCACGAGGAACAGCACCAGTTGTGCCACCACGTGACGTGTCATCATCGGACGCCACCCCCGAGCACCTCGGGCAGTGTGCGGGCTTCCGGCACCTCGAGCGGAGCAGATCCGGTCAACAGCTTGGCGATGACTGCGGTGACGTCGAACGTTCCGTCGAACGTGGTGTAGTCACCGGGTGTGGCGGCCGCGAATCCACCGAGAAACGTCGCCACCGAATTCAACGTCGGCGCGAGTTGCGATTCGAACCCGTCGAGTGCCGTGAGGACGGCACCCGCATCGCTGATCTCGGCGGACAACTCGGATCCGGCGCTGCCGAGGACGCGTTGCGCCTCGCGGCTGAGACGGGACGCCTCCCCCATCAGCGCGATGATCTGATCTCGTTGCGACACCAGGAGATCCACCGCCGGGGCCAGGCCTGTCATCGCCCGGTCGAGGACCGGTTGCCCGGCCGCGAGGTCCGCCGCGAAGGCATTGGACGCCACCATCGCCCGGTCGAGTTCGTCCCGATGGTCGTCGACGACCCCCAGTGTGTCGTTCAGCATGTCCACCAGTTCCCGCACCTTGTCCGAGCGGCCCGTGAAGGCGACGGTCAATTCGTTCATGATGGCGTGCATCTGGTCGATGCCGCTGCCGTTCAGCACGGTGGCCAGGGCGGCCAGCCCGCTCTCGATGTCGGGACCGCGCGACGTCCGGTCCAGGGGGATCGTGTCGCCCTCACTCATGGGTGCACCCGCCGCGTCCCCGACATCGAGCCGGACGAAGGGATTGCCGAGGGCCGTGGGTAATTCGATCCGGGCCGTCGCGTCCCGCGGTATCGGGACGTCGTCGCGGATCCGCATCTCGATCCGAGCGGTGAAGTTCCGGGTCGATACGTCCGAGACGCGGCCCACCACCTCCTGACCCACACGAACCTCGGCGCCGGGGACGACGCGATCCACTCCGTCGAACTGCGCGGAGATCTGATATGACGGCCCGTCCGGCGAACGCCCCACCGACAGATCCTGTAGGCTCAGCGAACACCCCGCGGCAGGCAACGCCACACCGACGACCAGCGCCGCCGTCAGCGACTTCGTCCTCGTCCGGATCGTCATCGTCCTCCGACCATGAGTTCGCGCAGCCCGAACGGGTCGGACATGCTGGGCGGAAACTGAATCGGGTTGGTGATTCCCGCTCCCCGGCAGAGAATCGGATCCACCACCGCGCACAGCGGGGACGTCGGCTCGGCCTGCGCGAGATTGGTGGAGATGTTCAGCCGGATGCGGGCACGCTGGTCCGGAGTGACCGCACGCGCGATGTTGTCGATCAACAGGGGCACCAGGTCCATGATCTCGGCGAGGTCGGTGTCGTGCCTCTGCAGCACCTCGCTCACTCCGGCGAGGTTGCCGATGCCGGCGCCGATGTCGCCGCCCCGTGCGGACACGAGCTGGTCGATCTGGTTCAGCAGCGCGGACAACTGGTCCACCGTGTCGCCGATCGCGAACGTCTGGCCGGCGAACTCGTCCCCGATCGCGGTGAGCGAACCGGCCAGCGAATCGACCTGCGCCTGACGCGCGGAGATCGTGTTCACGAGGACTTCGAGATTGTCGACGAGCGCGCCGACGTCCGCACTGTTGCCCGCGATCACCGAACTCGCCTGCGACAGTGTGCGGATCGCGTCGTTCATCGCGGGGCCGAGCCCGTCCGTAGACGCCGCCGCGGCCGAGATCGCGGCGCCGGCGTCGCCGCCGTCCGGGCCGAGAGTTTCGACCACGGTGTCGACGCTGTCCATCAGCTGGTCCCAGGTGATGGGCGAATGACTGCGTTCGGGTGGGATGGTCTGCCCACTCTCGAACACCGGTCCGCCGGTGTACGCGGGACCGAGTTCGACGAAGCGCTCCCCGATCGCGGACGTCACCAGCACGTACGCGTTCGCGTCCGCGGGCAGCACGACGTCCGGTGCGACGGACATCGTGACCATCACGGTCGCTCCTCTCGGCTCCACCGCCTCGACGGTGCCGACCGGAACTCCGAGAACCGAGACCTTCGTACCCGGGAACACGCCGTTGATGTAGGCGAATTCGGAGTGCACGACGATGGACGACGTGCGGAAGATCAGCAGCCAGCCGGCCACCACGATCGCCACCACGAGAGCGAGCACGCCACCGATCCCGGCGACTCTGCGCCCGACGCCCGCGGTCACGAGCACCCCGTGATCAGCCCGACGACGCAGAGCAGGTTGTCGGCGATCACGGCCGACGGTGCGGACACGTCGGCCCAGTCGCCGTTGCCGGTCGCGTTGACGAGCGCCCGCGCCGCAGGGGCACCCGTCGACAGCAGCGCGTCGAGGTTCGCGAGGTTCGCAGTGAGCCGGTCCGTCACCTGCCTCGCGTTCGCGAGCAGCGAGTCGAGTTCGACGGTGTTCTCGCCCAGGAACTGGGAGGCCTGTGCGACCAGCGCCTGCAGATCGTCGACCATCTGGCGGATGGCCGCGCGCCGGGTGGCGAGCGTGTTCATCACGACGTCCGCGTTGCCGAGCAGGGTGGTGAGCTGATCCCGTTGACCGACGAGCACGTTCGCCAGGGTCCGGGAACTGCCCAGCAACTGCGTGACCTGGTCGGCGTTCCTCGCCAGGATCGCGGACGCAGCACTCACACCCGCCAATGCCTCGCGGTTGAGGGTCGCGTCCTGCGGCACCGTGTCCGTCACGACCGTGAGCATCTTCTGCAATCCGTCGAGGTCGAGGTCGCCCGCGGTCTCGACGGCGGACGATCCGATGTCGTCGAGCGAGTACGGAACGCTGGTGCGGCTCAGCGGGATCACCCCATCGGTCTCGAGGTCGCCCGGTCCCGACGGTGACACGTCGAGATACCGCTTGCCGAGAATGGTCGCCAGCTTCACGCCCGCGGACGTCGTCGATCCGAGGTGGCGTTCACTGTCGAGACGGAAGTGCACGACCACGTGATCGCCCGCCAGATCGACCGCGGTCACCCGGCCGGCCGGGACACCCGCCACGTAGACGTAATCGGAGTCGGTGAGCCCCGCGGCGTTCGCGAGTTCCGCGGTGTATCCGTCGGTCCGCACGGCGAAGCTCACCCGTGGGATCACCAGAACCAGCGCCAGCGCCAGCGTCGCCGCGAGAATTCCGGCGATCCCGACGATCAGTGGGTTGACGGGCCGCACCCGCTGATTTCCGGCCAGCGCGTCCCAGACGTCGCGCACCTTGTCGGTGACACTCATCGGCAGTACCTCGAATGCAGGTCGGGACCGAGGGCACCTTCGCGACCGTCGACGTTGACGATGAAGGTGCACAGGTAGATGTTGAGCCACGAGCCGTACGAGCCCGAGCGGTCGACGGACGAGAAGAATTCCGGCATGGCCACCATGAGGTGGTCGAATTCCGGGTCGGCGCCCAGCATCGCCCCCGTCAGCGAGTGGAGTTGTTCCACGTTGCGGCTGAGCTCCGGGACGCGGCCGTCCACGATCTGCAGCGCCGACCGGCTGACCGCCGCACTCTGGTCCAGGGTGTCCATGAGAACCTGGTTGTTCTCGGCGAGCATTCCGGTGAATTGGGTGAGGCCGTCGACGAGGTGGGACAGTTCGGGACCCCGCGCCGCGGCCGTTCCGACCACCACCTCGAGGTTCCGGATGAGATCGCCGATGAGCTGATCGTGATTCGCCAGGTTGCCGGTGACGTCCGCGACCCTGCGCAGCAGGGTTTCCATGCTCGCCTTCCTGCCGTCGAACACGGCGACGACCTCGGTGGCGAGCGCGTTGACCTGCTTCGGGTCGATGGCGTCGAACAGTGGCTTGAATCCGTTGAAGAGACTGGTGAGATCGAGTGCGGGCGACGTGCGGTCGAGCGGGATCGTGTCGCCCTCCGCGAGCGTGCCCTCGCCCGACGGTCCGGCCGCCAGATCGAGATACCGGACCCCGAGCAGGTCGCCGTATCGGATCGCGACGGTGGTGTCGGCGGGAAGCTCCTGATCGCGTTGCACCTCGAAATCCACTAGGGCCGTGGCGCTTCCGACGGCGCCGTCGACGATGCCGATCGAATCGACACGTCCGACCCGCACACCGGCGATGGTGACGTCGCTACCGGGGGTGACACCTTGCGCGTCGGTGAACAACGCCCTGTACGTCACGGTCTTCCCTTCGACCGGCACCCGTAGGGTGTTGACCACGAGGACTGCCGACAGGATGCCGAGGACGGCGAAGACCGCCAGTTTGATTGCCGAGTTGCGGACGCTCATCCTCCGTCACCGCCTCCGCAGTTCGGTCCGCTCACGCCGGTGTACCGCGGGCAGTCGGCCGACGTGTACGGCCGCGGGTTGGACAGGTCGGCGGCGACCCGGACCGCGAACTTCCCGGTGGAGAAGACGGCGGCGCCGGCGTCGCCGAACGGGCCCGCCTCGTCGAGGGTGGCTCGCAGAAGATCCGACTTGCTGGCCATGGCGCCCAGCGTCGGCGAGATGTTCAGGGCCACCGCGATCATGTTGTCCGCGTTCTGTTCCAGTACGTCTCCGGAGTTCCTCGACACGACGAACGAGGCTGCGAGGAATCCGGTGAAGCTGTCGGCGTTCTCGACGAGAGTGTTCGACAGAGACACCGCCGCGGCGTCCATGGTGGCGAGGACGTCCGGCGCTGCCGCGGCCAGCTGCTCACCGATCCGGGCGATCTGCGGCGCCCGCTCCGCGACCGAATCGACGAGAGGCGCAGTCGATGTCGCGACCGCGTGGAGACTGTCGATCGTGTGTCCCAGCTGTTCACCGCGTCCGCGCAGCGCGTCGGCGACCGCGCTCAGCGCCGCCTGCATCTGCTCCGGCTTCACCCGCGACAGCATGTCGTAGACCTTCGAGTACAGGTCGTACATCTGGACGGTCGCGGCCGAGGTGTCGGGTTGCAGACGGGCGCCCGCCTCGAGTCGCGCGCCGCCGGTTCCGGCGGTCGACACCAACTCGACGTTCTGGTCGCCGAACAGTGTGCGGGGCACTACCCGCACCTGAACGGACGCCGGAATGTTGTGCATCTGCTCGGGGCGAAGGGTGATGTCCATGCCCGTCTCGTCCATTCCGGGGTCGACACTCGACACGGTTCCGACGGCCGCACCCTTGTAGGACACCGTGGTGTGGGATTTCACGGCACCGGCGGCGGCCGGAAGGGTCGCCGTCACCACGGGATCGGTGACAATGGCACCGGTGCCGAGACCGACCAGCGCTGCCGATCCCAGGATCAGGACCGCCACGCCGATCACCCCCCGCGCGGCGAGTGCGCCGTTACCCGGACCTCCCGGGCGGCCGCGCATCACGGCAGTCCCAGGGCAGGTGCGGACGGGACGAGACCCCACAACGTCAGGGTCAGCAGCAGATCGACGATGCCGATGGCGAGGATGCTCGTCCGCAGCGCCCGCCCGGCCGCCCGGCCGACGCCTTCCGGGCCACCGTACGCGTGGTATCCGTACGAGCAGTGCACCAGCGCGATGATCGTCGCGAACACGACGGCCTTGACGAACGAGTACACGACGTCGGTGGGGGTGAGCATGAGATGGAAGTAGTAGTCGTAGGTTCCGGCCGACTGTCCGCTCAACGTGACGATCACCAGCCGCGACGCCAGATACGACGACAGCAGCCCGACGACGTACAGCGGCACCACACAGATCAGGCACGAGACGAGTCGTGTGCTCGCGAGGAAGGGCAGCGAGGGGATCGCCATCGCGTCGAGCGCGCTGATCTCCTCCGAGATGCGCATGGCGCCGAGCTGCGCCGTGAACCCGGTCCCCACCTTCGCCGCCAGCGCGATGCTCGCGATCACCGGCGCGAGTTCGCGGGTGTTGAGGATCGCCGACAGAAGCCCGGACAGCGATCCCATGCCGAGCAGGTCGAGCCCGCGCAGTCCCTCGATGCCCACCTGTGTGGCGGCGACCGCGGACATCGCGAAGACGACACCGATTGCGCCGCCGCCGGCGAGCAGTGTGGCGCCGCCGAAACTGATGTCGCCGATCTGGCGCATGATGTGCCGCCAATACTTCACGACCGCGAGCGGGACCCCGGCGATCACGCTGCCGTAGAACGTGAACTCGCGCCCCAGACCCGTCACCACGTCCAGCGGCTGACGGGCCCGGGACCGTACCCACCGGGCGCCCGGCCATCGGGTGCTCACGACCATCAGTAACCACCTACCGGGACGACGAGAACGGAATAGAGCTGACTGAGCACGGTGTTGACGATGAAGACCAGGATGAAGGCGAGCACCACCGCCTCGTTGACGGCATCGGCGACACCGCTCGGGCCGCCCTTGGCGTGCAGCCCCTTGAAACTGGCGACGAGCGCCGACGTCACCGCGAACGCCATCGACTTGACGAGGGCGACCACGAAATCCGACAACCGCGTGTACTGCGACAGTGCCGTGAGAAAGCTTCCCGCCGAACTGTTCTGGACGACCACCTGGAACAGGAAACAGGCCGACACCCCGACTGCGGTGACCATCGCGCAGAGAGCGACGCCGACGATCACCGCCGCGAACACGCGCGGGACCACGAGCCGCTCGATCACGTTGAGTCCGAGGACCTCCATGGCCTCGACCTCCTCGCGGATCGTTCGCGAGCCGAGGTCGGCGCAGATCGCGGAGCCGCCGACTCCGGCGAGCATCAGCGCGCACACCAGCGCGGACGCCTGCCCGACGATCACGAACCCCACGACCGCCCCGGTGTACCCCTCGGCGCCGAGCTGACCGGCGAGGCTACCGATCGTGACGGCGATGAGGACGCCGATGGGGATCATCAGCAGCAGGGCGGGCGCCGACGTGACCGACGCGATCCGCCAGGCCTGGTCCAGCAGTTCCCGCCAGGCCAGCTTGCGCCGCACCAGAACTCGCACCGCGGTTACCGTCGTCGCGATCGAGAATCCGATGAGTGCGCCTACTTCGTTGGCGAAGTGACTCACAGGCCCTTTGGCGGGTGGCAACTCGAATGTCACGCGGTCCTCCCCCGGCGCCGGTCACCGCACTGCGGCGACCGGCCTCGAGTCTGCTCGATACGGGGTCAGACGACCGCGACGCCGGTTGCGCCGTGCGCCTTTCGGAGTTCGCCCTTGACGACCTTGCCGCTGGCGTTTCGGGGCAGTGCGTCGACGATCACGACGTCCTTGGGGTGCTTGTACCGGGCGAGTTTGTCGTCGAGCCATGCCGCGAGTTCGTCGACGGTGAGGTCGGATCCTTCGCCGTCGAGTACGACGACGGCGACGGGCACCTCGGTCCATTTCGGATCGGGTCGCCCGACGACGGCCGCCTCGCGGATCCGCGGATGCCCGAACAGGACGTTCTCGACCTCGGCGCAGTAGATGTTCTCGCCGGCGGAGATGATCATGTCCTTCTTCCGGTCGACGACGTAGACGAATCCTTCGTCGTCCTGGCGGACCAGATCTCCGGAGTGGAACCATCCACCGGCGAATGCGTCGGCGGTGGCGGCCGGGTTCTGCCAGTACTCGCGCATCATCGTCGGTCCGCGGTACACGATTTCGCCGACGGTCCCGGGGATGACGTCGTTCATGTCGTCGTCGACGACGCGCGTCTGGATCGTCGGGATCGGCTTGCCCACCGAGCCCAGTTTGCGGATCGCGTCGTCCCCGTCGAGGACGCACGTGATGGGCGACATCTCGGTCTGCCCGAACACAGCGACGACGAGCGCCTGCGGGAACGTGTCCGCCATGGCGCGCAGCACCGTGTCCGACGCGGGCGCCGCGCCCCAGCTGATGACGCGGAGGGCGAGGTCGCGTGTCCGCACCGTCGGGTCGGCGCAGACGGCCTGCCACTGCACCGGCACGAGGAAGACCGTCGTGATCCGCTCCTGCTCCCACACGTCGAGCATCTCGGTGGGGTTGAACGCCTTGAGCGGGTGAATCACCGTGGTACTGCCGAGCATCAGCATCGGGGCGACGGAACCGAGTGCAGCCACGTGAAAGACGGGGGACGCGAGGAACCCGACGTCGCCGCCGCCGTCATAACGCATCGCGCGGATGCAGGTGATGGATTGTCCGACCATGTTCGAGTGCGAGAGCACCGCCCCCTTGGGGGTACCCGTCGTTCCGGACGTGTAGAGGATCAGCGACGGTGTGTCCTCCGGCAGATCGACGGGCGCATGCGCCGGGCCGGCCTCCGACACGAGCTGCTCGTAGCCGAGCACGTCGCCTTCCGTGTCGGCGCCCATGTTCACGACCAGACCCAGTTCAGGAACGTCCTGCCGCACCGCGGCGACCAGTGGTGCGAGCGCGGGCTCGGTGAACACGGCATGGGCCCCCGAGTCACGGGCGATGAACGCGACCTCGGGCGGGGTGAGCCGGAAGTTGACGGGGACCGCGATGGCGCCGAGCGCATTGATCGCGAGGACCGCCTCGAAGAACTCGGTGCGGTTGAGGGTGAGCAGCAGGACACGGTCGCCGAAGTTCACGCCGCGCCGGGACAGTGCGCCGGCGAGCGCCTCCGAGCGGTCGTGCAATTCGCGCCAGGACGTGCTGTGGCCGAGAAAGCGGAACGCGGCCTGATCGGGCTTCGTCTCCGCGTGCGTCGCAACCCAGTTGTTCCAGTGGTTGCGCCGGGATTGCAGTGGCTGCTCCAGCAGCTCGCTACCTGATGACATGTGGTGGGTGGTCCCTTCGCTGTACTCGTATCCGGCGCCCGTGTGCCCGTCCGGACCTTCACCGAGCTGTGACGAGTATTACAGATCTCGACATCTATCGGAACAGTTTTGTTAACCGCAATTCGCATCAGCTTCGGAAGTTCGGGGCGCGTTTCTCCAGCATCGCGGTGACACCTTCGACGAAGTCGGGTCCCTGCAGAAGTTCCGCCTGGCCCGCCTTCTCGCGGTCGAGCGACGCGTCCAGAGCTGTCAGGGTCGCGGCGGTGAGCGCCCGCTTGGTGAGTGCGATCGCCCGCCCCGGCCCCCGGGCCAGCCGGGCCGCCACGGCCTCGACGTGCGCGGCGAGTTCGTCCGGAGGAAGGACACCCGCGATCAGGCCTTCCCGCTCCGCCTCCGAAGCGGGTAAGCGCTCCCCGAGAAGGGCCATCCGGGTGGCCCGTGCCCGGCCGATGGACGCCGCGATCAGGGCAGTGGATCCGCCGTCGGGCATCAGCCCGATGTTGACGAATGCGAGGAGCAGATACGCGTTGTCGGCGGCATACGTCAGATCGGCCGTCAGGGCGATGGACGCGCCGACCCCCGCGGCGGCTCCGTTCACCTGGGCGATGACCGGCACCGGTAACTCGACGACGGCACGAATCACCCTGTTGGCGGCGTCCATCACCACCTCGGCCGGCGCTTCCCGGCCTCCGGCCGCGGCCGCCGCCGCGAGATCGGCTCCCGTGCTGAACGCCCTGCCCGCTCCCGCGATGACCACGACACGAACCGAGGCGTCCGTGGCGGCCGCGGTGAGCACGTCGCCCAGCGCCGACATGTGCGTCAGGTCGAGGGCATTCATCCGATCGGGCCGGTCGATCGTGATCCGGAGGATGCCGGTCTCGTTGACGACGTGCAGCCCGTCGGCGGTCGACGGGGTGAACTGACGACGATCGACTCCCGCATCGGAGCGGTGTCGTGACTGCCCCCGCCAACTCATGATCCAGCTACCTCCGATTGTTCGAGATGTGACGTCCAGGAGCGCACGGTCGTCGCGATACCGCGAACGAATGCGAATTTCCGTTAACTTATTCGGTGGGTTCCATGAGTGTCAATACCCTTCTGACGCATGATCGACCAGATTCACCGGGACTTTCCACGCATGGTGCGCGATGTCCTGTCCACACTCAACCCTCAACCGATCCGACGATGCGAAAGTCTCGGTTAAGATCATCGACAGCTAAACTGGCGGATGACTGCCGATTACTGGAGGTGACCGTGGCTCGGACCAGCGCGGCGGCCGGTGCCGCCACCGAGCGGCCGATCCGCCGTCGCCCGAAGAATCGCAAGGCCCAGATCGCGAACGTCGCAGCCGAAGCCTTCAGCGAGCGCGGCTACCATGCGGTCGGCGTCGACGAGATCGCGGCGACCATCGGGATCTCCGGTCCGGCCCTCTACCGGCATTTCCCGAACAAGTACGCCCTGCTCGTGCACGCGGCCACGACGACTGCCGACGCACTGCAGGCCGCGGCGGACGGCGCGCTCGACGCCGTCGCCGAACTGGGCCCCGCAGACCGGCTCGACCATTTGATCTCCGCGCTCGTCGCCAACAGCATCGAGCACCGCAAGGTCGCCGGACTCTACCGCTGGGAGGGCCGGTACCTCGAGGCCGGCGACCGCACCCGGATCCGTTCGGTGTTCGTCCACGTCACCCAGTGCGTGGCGGCGCCGCTGCGGGAGATCCGTCCCGAACTCACCGCCGTCGACGCCACGACGCTGGGCGCGGCGACCCTGAGTGTGATGGCGAGCATCAGCGCGCACCGGACCACTCTCGCGACACGCCGGCTCGGCGCGCTCCTGAAGTCGGCGTGCGAATCGATACTCGATGCGTCGCTCCCGCCCGCCGTCGCCGACGACGGCGCGGACTCGGGCACGAGTGGCGTCCGGGGCCTGGCCGTGACGTCCAAACGCGAACTGCTGATCATCGAGGCCGTGAAGATCTTCGACCGGCACGGCTACCACGACTCGAGCATCGAGGAGATCGGCTCCGCCGCCGGCATCAACGCCTCGAGCGTGTACCGCCACTTCCCCAGCAAGGCAGACCTTCTCGCGGCCGTCTTCTACCGCGCCTCCGATCGGCTGGCCGTGGCCACCTCGGCTGCCCTGTCCACCGCCACCGACCCCGAGGACGCGCTGCGCAAGCTCGCCGAGTCCTACCTCGAACTGTCGTTCCGGAATCCGGAAGTGCTGTCGGTGTACTTCGCCGAGATCGGCAACCTCCCCAAGAACGAGCGGACCAACCTGCGCAACGTGCAGCGCCTGCACGTCGAGGAATGGGTCCATCTGGTGACGGCGGTGCGGACCGAACTGTCGGCGGCGGAGGCGCGGTTCCTGGTACACGCGGCGCTGGGGCTGGTCCTCGACATCGGCCGCCTGGTCCACTTCGACACCCGCGAGGAGTCGCGGGCACGCCTGCACACCCTGATGACGGCCGTGCTCCTGGGCCACTGAGCACCTGAGCACCTGAGTCGATCGTTCCGTGCCCCCGAACGGTTCGCCCGGGGGCACGGAGCATCAGGCTGCGCGACGACTCCCGCGATCATTGTCGTTGTCCGCTCCCAGGTCCCGGGGGCGGTAGCCCACCGGATATCCAGGGTAACTGCGGTTGTGCGGATCCCGCGCGGCCTTCGACACCCGGCGTGGCGGCAGGATGCGCACGAGCCGAGCCCGGACCCGCAGCGCGCGGCGGGACGCCCTCTGCAGCAGGTGCGGGGCGGCGGGGAAGCCGAAGGCCGCCAGCATCATCGGGTCGAGAAGCGAGTACACCCCCTGCGCGACGAACGGCCGGAGCGGCGCCGGAAACCAGGAACAGAACAACTTCAGCGTGTAGGTGCCGACCCGGTGATTGTCGTCGGTGTACTGGAAGTGCCTCTGCTCGTAGTCGGTCTTGAACCGATAGAAGTCCGCGTAGCTCTCGGGAATGTTCTTGATTCCCATCCGAATTCCCACCTGTCGATAGAAGTGGAAGCACGCGAGGCGCTCGTTCGGGGTCAGCCGCCGCCACCCGAACCGGTCGATCCAGTCGATCGGCTCGTAGATGAAGGTGGTCAGCACGTACAGCATGTCGTCGTTGTCGATGTCGTATTTGCCGTGCATGCGGTTCACGACGCGCAGCGACTCTATGCCGCGCTCGGAGTCGTAGCCGTGTTCGACGAGTTCGGCCATCAGGAGTGCGGTGTCGTCGTACCGCTTCTGGGGACGCTTCTCGAATTCACCGGTGCGTTGCAGCAGTTCGGAGATGGTGGGGACGCAGTACGTTCGGAAGAGCGCGAACTCGAGCGACCGCTGGTAGTCCCACGGAAACTCGTAGCCGGCTGTGATGCGGTGGATCTCCTGGTGATCCCGGACCGGATCGAGTTCGTCGACGCGCCGCTGCCAGCCGTGCCTGCCCCGCGGAACCCCGCCCGGCATGGCGGGGTAGGCGCGCTTCGTCTTCGTCAGCATGTGGTGCCTTCCTCCCGTGCGATCAGCGTCCGTGGCGGTTCTTCAGCATCCAGGCCGAGATCTTCATGTCCCGCGACTTGCGTTGCATGGTCAGCAGATTCAGGGGCGCCGCAAATTTCTGCCGGGCGATGGACTTGACCCGGCTGAATTCACGCAGTCCGTCCGCTCCGTGGATGCGGCCGAAACCCGAGTCGCCGACGCCACCGAACGGCAACGCCGCCACCCCGGCGAATCCGAGCACCGATCCGATCGTCACGACGCCGACGCGGAGCTTCTCGGCCACCTGCATCGCCTTGTTCGCATCCTTCGTGAAGATGGATGCGCCGAGCCCGAACGTGGTGCCGTTGGCCTTCGCCACCGCGTCGTCGAGGCTCGCGACCTTGTTGACGACGACCGTCGGGCCGAACGTCTCCTCACGGATCGCGGCGCTGTCCTCGGGAACGCCGGTGAGCACGATCGGCCCCACGTATCCGTCCCTGATGGAGTCGAGTCCGCCCACCACCGCTGATCCGCCCTTGTCGAGCGCATCCCGGACGTGGCCGCGGACGACGTCCGACTGACTGGTCATCGTCATCGGACCGTAGGAGGCGTCCCGTGGGCCCGGCCGCAGCACCCTCGCTTTCTCGGCGACCAGCCGGACGAACTCGTCGTACACCGAGTCGACGACGTAGATGCGTTCGACTCCCGCGCACGTCTGCCCGGCGTTGCCCATCGCCCCGAACACCGCGAATCCGGCCGCCTCGTCGAGGTTCGCGTCGGCGGCGACGATCATGGCGTCCTTGCCGCCGGCCTCCACGACCAGAGGTGTCAGCGTCTCGGCGCACGCCGACATGACGCGTTTGCCGGTGGCGGCGGACCCGGTGAAGGCGATCTTGTCGACGCCGGCCGCGACGAGGGCCGAACCGGTGGACCCGTCGCCGGTGACCACCTGCAGGACAGGCTGATTGGGAACGAGGGCCGCCCACTTGTCGGCGAGCCACACCGCGACGCCGGGGGTGAGTTCGCTGGGCTTGAAGACGACGGTATTACCTGCGGCCAGCGCGTAGGAGATGGAACCCATCGGCGTGTAGACGGGATAGTTCCAGGGTCCGATGACGCCGACGACACCCATCGGTTCGTAACCGACGCTACTGGCCTGGTTGGCACTGACCAGGCCTGACGGCACCTTACGACGCTTCAGCACCTTGCCCGCATTCTTCGCGGCCCAGTCGAGATGTTCGATGGCGAGCATGACCTCGAGGAGTGCGTCGTCGTACGGCTTGCCGGTCTCGGCGGCGACGAGCGCGGCGAGTTGCTCGCCGTCGCGGGCCATCGACTTCTTCCAGTCGAGGAGCCATTGCTTGCGGCCGTCGAACCCGAGCGCGTTCCACCATTTCGCGGCGGCTCGGGCGGCGTCGACCGCCGCGCGCACCTGCTTCTCCCCCTGGATCGGGTATTCGGCCAGAACGTCGCCGGTGCGCGGGTCCAGGGACGAGAACGTCGTCGGCGCAGGCTCCGTTCCGGCCGCGGGCTGATCGTCGGGTGTCGTGTCGGTCGTCTCCGCCTGCTGTGACATGTCGATATCCTCCCTCGCGATCACATCAAATATATGTGATGTGATGTAATGTAGTGGACATCACAGTATGTGGCAGACCCCACCGCGGCAAGCCCCGTCCCGTCACCATCGGCCGTCCGATTCGCCGGCCGAATCACCCCTCGAGGAGTCCCCCGGACATGAGCGTCGAATTCACCAGTGAACAGAAGGACTTCGCGGCAGCGATCGCCGATTTCTGCAAGCGTGAGAGCGGTACCCGCGAACAGCGCGACCGGCTGACGAACCACGGCGAGCACAACCACAACCAGGGCCTGTACGAGAAGATGGCCAAGCTCGGGTGGCTGGGCATCACGATCCCCGAGGAGTACGACGGCTCGGCGGCCAGCCACGTCGACATGTGCATCCTGCTGGAAGAGGCCGCCAAAGGCATGGCGCCCATCGGCGGAATCGGACCGACCCTCATCACAGGTGGGGCGTACGCCAAGTTCGGAACCGATGCCCAAAAAGACGTCGTGCTGCGCGGCATCGTCGCAGGCCGGTCACAGTCGATCTCGATGTCCGAGCCGGAAGCCGGATCCGACGTCGGCAATCTCAGCACCCGCGCGGAGAAGACAGCCGACGGCTGGGTGATCAACGGCCAGAAGACGTGGTGCTCCAACGCGCACTTCGCCGACAACATCCTGCTCGTTGCCCGCACCGGGCGCGGCGACGGCAAGCACGAAGGCCTGACGATGTTCCACGTCCCCGCGGACACCGCCGGGCTGAAGATCAGCGGCATCGACACCATGGGCGGCAAGGAGGTCAACGACCTCTACTTCACCGATTGTGCGCTCCCCGAGGACGCCGTGGTCGGCGAGGTCGGCAACGGGTGGCGGCAGCTGATGACGGGCCTGAACTTCGAGCGTCTCATCCTCGCGGCCATGATGCTCGGCACGGCGCAACGCGCGTTCGCCGACACCCTCGACTTCGTCACCCAGCGCAAGCAGTTCGGGCGGCCCGTCGGATCGTTCCAGGCGCTACGGCACCGGATCGCCGATCTCGCGACGGAAATCGAGTGCTGCAAGCTCCTCGTCTACAGCGTCGCTAAGGACGTCGATGCGAACCCGGGCAAGATGCTGGCCCGCGAGGCGTCGATGGCCAAACTGAAGGTCACGGAGACGGCGAAGAAGGTTGCGCTCGAGGGCATGCAGATGATGGGCGGGTACGGCTACGCCACCGAGTTCGACATGGAGAAGCATGTGCGCTCCACCATAGTGTCCAGCATCTACGGTGGTACCAACGAGATTCAGCGCGACATCATCGGCAAGACCTACGGCTTGTAAGCACCCCCGGCGGTTTATGCTGTGTGCCGCATCGAAGGAGTTCTCCATGGCATCGCCCTCCGTGTCACGATCCTCAGCGGGCCGCACCCTGCGCCGCCGGCCCCAGTTGTCGGACGACGTCGCCGTGCACGTCCGGAACCTGATCATGTCCGGGGGCGTCCGCCCGGGTGACTTCATCCGTCTCGACGAGACCGCGGCCGAGTTGGGCGTCAGCGTCACACCGGTACGTGAGGCCCTCCTGACTCTGCGCGGCGAGGGGCTCGTCGAACTGGTCCCCCACCGCGGGTACGTGGTCGCCCCGCTCAGCCGCGAGGACATCCACGATCTGTTCTGGTTGCAGGGCCAGATCGCGGAGGAGCTCGCCGTCCGGGCGACGCGGTCCGCCACCCCGGAGGCCGTCGACGAACTGACTGCGATCAACGGCAAGCTGCGGCGCGCCGTCGAGGACGGCGACGCCGATCGCATCGAGGATCTCGAGTTCACGTTCCACCGGGTCATCAACCGCCTGGCCGATGCGAGCAAGCTGTCGTGGTTCCTGCTCAGCGCCACCCGGTACACCCCGGTGCAGTTCTATTCGTCCGATCCGGCCTGGGGCGAATCGGCGGTCGAGAGCCATCGCCGTCTCATCGCGGCCCTGGCCGACGGCAAGGCCGACGTCGTGGGCGCCGAGAACAAGGCGCACTTCATCGACGGCGCGCAGCGACTGGTCAAGCATCTCGACGACGTCGGCATCTGGGACTGACCGGCCTCGCCGATCACCCGCACCGGGTCAGCACGGCGCGGGGTTGCGGACTCCGTAGGTGGGGTCCAGCGCCTGCTGGATGATGTACACGGCCCGGGGGTCGGTGGTGAGCTGGTTGTGTTCCGCCGCGTTCGCGGCGCATCCGTCCTGCAGCCAGACGTTGTGCACGACGGCCCCCGGACCGGGCGTCAGAAACGTGTTCTCGGGCGGAGTCGACACGGTGTCGGCGCGGCTCGCGACAACCGTGTAGACGATGCCCGGGTCGGTGTCGCCCCCCGCGTTGAGCACCTGCAGGAAGGGCGACCCCACCATCTGCTGGATATAAGACGGTCCGACCGTGACACCGGCGAGCGTCGTGACAGGCACGCCCAGCGCCTGCGCGATCGCGCCGAGCGTCTGGACGTCCCCGAAGCTGGTTCCGTGGTTGGTGGCGCCGAGTGTGACGAGCGAGTGCACCTTGTTCAGCGCGGGGTTGGTCCGGTCGGCGCCGCCGTCGAACCGCAGGTACTGGCGGGACACGGTGCCACCGAGTGAGTGCCCGATCATGTCGACCTGCTGGGCGCCGGTGGCGGTGCGGACCTGGTCGACGAACCCGGCGAGCTGCTGAGCGGACTCCGCGATGTCGGCGCCGCCGAACATGCGCATCATGTTGCCCTCGGTCAGGCCCGCAGCTTGTCCATAGTTGAGAGCGAACACACAATACCCCTGCGCGGTGAGTGCCGGGGCGAGGTCCTTCCACGTTCCCAGCATGCCGGTCCAGGTGCCGTGCACCAGCACGACGGGGCGAGGATGCGCCACGGATGGCTTACAGCTCCAGTCGTTCGCCCCGGGCAGCACGGACGGATCGACCGCGGGCGCGGGTTCCGCGTCCACGGGGTCCGCTGCCGCCGGCGCCGCACTGCAGAACGCAACGATGCCTGCCAGCACGAACAACAGAGCCCTACTGGCCGACGATATACGCATATTCCTCGTATCCTGAGTTGGCGGAAATAGACTTCAGGTTACGTTAGCCAACCGTCCATCAAAGTCTCAACTCGAGATCGAGACTCTGGGGGTGATAACCCACCTGGTTCGTGCGCCACCGGTCCGGACAGCACCTGTCGGCCATCCGGAAGACCCGTGGAAACGAACCACCAATGACACACGATAGTCGGGATGAGAAGGCTACTGCCGATCGAGTGAGTGGGGCGACTATGTATTTCTCGGTAGAACAGCGGAACGGCGACGATTCCGGAGAGCATCCTGACGCCTCGGCGCAGCAGGCACTCGAGGGTCTGCGCACGGAACTCGACGCCGTCGACGCGACCCTGCTCGAAGCGGTGCGCCAGCGCCTCGAGGTATGCCTGCGCATCGGAGAGTTGAAGCGGCGCGAGCACATCGAGATGATGCAGCCGGGCCGGGTTCATCTCGTCCACGAGCGGGCGCGGCAGTACGCCGACAGCCATTCTCTGTCGCCGGAGTTCTTCGATTCGCTCTACGACCTTCTCATCGCCGAGACCTGCAGGCTCGAGGACCTCGTGATCAACGCCACACCTGCGGACGAGCGCACCCGGCACAACGGCAACCACAGCCACGGTGACAACCACCACGTTCGTCCCAGTTCCGTGCCGTCTGCGAATGTCGAGTCGTGATGAGTACCCGGACGCTGCTGGTCGACAATTACGACTCCTTCACCTACAACCTGTTCACGTTGCTGGCCGAGGTGAACGGTGAGCCGCCCACGGTCGTGCACAACGACGTGGAGTGGGATTCGATCCCCTGGTCCGACTTCGACAACATCGTCATCTCCCCGGGCCCCGGACGCCCGGAACGGCAACGCGATTTCGGCATCAGTGCGCGCATCCTCGCGGAAACCGAACTCCCCGTGCTCGGTGTGTGCCTCGGCCATCAGGGGTTGTGTCAGCTGTTCGGCGGCAGCGTCGTTCTCGCACCCGAACCGATGCACGGCCGCGTGTCGCTCGTCGAGCACAACGATTCGGAACTGTTCGCCGGCATCCCCTCGCCGTTCCCGACGGTCCGCTACCACTCGCTGATCGTCGAGGACCTCCCCGACGACCTCGAGGCCACCGCCTGGACCGCGGACGGTCTGCTGATGGGCGTCCGCCATCGCAGCCGCCCCCTGTGGGGGGTCCAGTTCCACCCCGAATCCATCAGCACCGCCTTCGGGCACGAACTGCTCGCGAACTTCCGCGACCTCACGCAGACGCATTCGGGGTCACCCACCCACGGCTCGATGCTCAGAATCCCGATCCCCCACGCGCCGTACGTGGTTCAGCAGGTGCGGGTCGACCACGAGGTCGATCCCCGCACCACGTTCGAGGATCTGTTCGCCTCCGGGCCCAACGCGTTCTGGCTCGACGGGACCTCGGCATCGGAACCGAATTCGCGATTCACGATCATGGGCAACTGCTCCGGCCCCCGCGCCGAGTACATCACGTACGACGTCAGCGAATCGATCGTCCGGATCACCCGCGAGGGGCTGCCGGTCGAACAGGTGCACGCGCCGTTCTTCGACTATCTCGAGCGTCAACTGCAGGCCCGGTCGGTACCCGGCCTCCCGGGTGTGCCGTTCGGCCTCGGCTACGTGGGGTACCTCGGCTACGAGTTGAAAGCCGAGACGGGTGGCGCGGCGGCGCACAAGTCGCCCACTCCCGATGCCGCTCTGGTGTTCGCCGATCGCGCGGTCGTCATCGATCATTCGGGCGAACGCACGTACGCCCTGTGCCTGAGCGATCACCCGGACGATCCGGAACTGCGCCGCTGGCTCGACGAGATGGAGGCGGCGCTGCACCGGCTGGCCGAACCGGATCACCCGGCGACTGCGGTGTCGCCGATCCGGAAGCCGGAGACGGCCGAGCTCGCGCTGCGCCACGAGCACGACAAGTACCTCGAACACATCGCGACGTCGCTCGGCGAGATCCGGACCGGTGAGTCCTACGAGGTGTGCCTGACCAACATGGCGACGGTCGACCAGTCGATCGATCCCCTGCACACGTTCGAACTGCTCCGTTCCATCAGCCCCACCCCGTACAGCGCGTACCTCCAGTTCGCCGGTCTGTCCGTTCTCAGCGCCTCCCCCGAGCGGTTCCTCAGGATCGGCGCCGACCGGGTAGTCGAGTCCAAACCCATCAAGGGGACGCGTCCGCGCGGCGCCACCCCGGCCAAGGACGCGGCGCTGCGGCAGGACCTGCTCGACAGCGAGAAGGATCGCGCCGAGAACCTGATGATCGTCGATCTGACCCGCAACGATCTGGCCCGGGTCTGCGTTCCCGGTTCGGTGCACGTCCCCAAGCTCTTCGACATCGAGACGTATGCGGCCGTGCATCAACTGGTGTCGACCGTGCGCGGAACCCTCAGCGCCGACGCATCCGTCGTCGAGTGCGTGCGCGCCGCCTTCCCCGGCGGATCGATGACCGGCGCCCCGAAGATCCGGACGATGGAGATCATCGACCGGCTCGAGTCCGGCCCGCGGGGTGTGTATTCGGGGTCGATCGGCTACTTCTCCCTGACAGGGACGGCCGATCTATCGATCGTCATCCGCACGATCGTCGCCACCGACACCGAGGTGACGTTCGGCATCGGTGGTGCGATCACGGCGCTGTCCGACCCGGAGGAAGAATTCGACGAGGCGATGGTGAAGGCGGCCACCATGTTGCGCGCACTGTCCGTGACGGCGGACAGGCCGAACGAGATAGGGCAGTGAACGCCCCGGCCGCATCGGCCCGGACCGTCGCTCTGATCGGCGGTTCCGGCGATGTCGGCCGGATGCTGGCGACTCGGCTGCGCGGCGACGGAAACACGGTGCGCACCATCGACGTCCGGTTCACCGACCGATCCGATCCGGATCAGCTGAAGGGAGACGTCACCGACCCGTCGCCCGAGGTTCGGGCGGTGGTGCGTTCCTCGGATGCGGTGATCCTGGCAATCCCCGAAGGCGCCGCGCTGGACGCGATCCCGTTCGTCGTCGCAGAGTTGTCCGCGCATGCCCTCCTGGTCGACACACTGTCCGTGAAATCGCGATTCGACGCCGCTCTGCGTGACAGCGCGCTGCGCAACAGCGCGGTGGGCATCAACCCGATGTTCGCGCCATCCCTCGCACCGGAGGGCCGGCCGATCGCGGCGGTCACCTATCGGGACGACGGCGACGTCGACTGGTTCCTGTCGTCGCTGTCCGGTTGGGGGTCGTCGGTGGTCCGTCTGGACGCCGAGAACCACGACCGGCTCACCGCAGCCACTCAGGCGCTCACCCACGCCGGGATCCTCGCGTTCGGCCTCGCCCTCGCCGAACTCGGTGTCGACGGCGCCGCGCTCACGGCGATGGGAACACCGCCGCATCTCGTGTCGCTCGCGCTCCTCGCCCGGGTCGGCGGCGGCGTCCCCGAGGTGTACCGGGACATTCAGGCGGGCAATCCGTTCGCCGGCGACGCCAGGCGCGCGCTCGCCGCGGCGCTCGCCACCCTGACGGAGACCGTCGAACAGGGTACGGAGGACGACTTCGCGTCGCTCATGTCGCGGTCGACGTCGACCCTAGGCGACCGGAGCGAACCCCTCGCCCGGCTCTGCGCCGACCTCTTCACCGATCTCGTTCACAGACAGCCGCGGTCGTGGGACAGGAACGGAGACGTGTCATGACTTTCCAGAAGACTCCCTCACTCCCGGAGTACGACCCGGCGGATCCGGTCGAGAGCGCCGTCGTGTCCCGGCTCGCCCGGAACTGGGGACAACGGGCCACGGTCAAGAAACCGGAACCCGACCTCGACGCCCTGTTCGACGTCGACAAGCAGGACTACCCGAACGCGTTGCTGCCCTTCGCCGATCATGATCGGTTCCACGCCATAAGCGAGGAGCAGCGGAACCAACTCCGGGCGTGGGCGTGGATTGCGTTCAACAAGAACGTCATGGACATCGAGCAGTACGTGGTCAATCCCGGATTCGATCTCGTCGCACACGACGCCCTGGACACCGGACTGGGAGACACCTTCGCCGTGGCCGTCCACCAGGCGATGGTGGACGAGCAATATCACACCCTCATGCACCTGAACGCGAGCGCGGTCACGCGCAGACAGCGCGGATGGGCGATGCCGAACAACGCCCTTCCCGACGTCCTGACGTTGCGCCGCCAGCGCGCGGCGACGGCCGAGGCCGCCGACCCGAGAAAGCGGGCGGTCACGACGTTCGCCTTCATGACGGTGGCCGAGATCTCGATCAGCTCCTATCTGGATCTGATCACCGAGGACGACGTCATCCAGCCGGTCAACCGGGCGACGGTCCGGCTGCACAATCGAGACGAGTACTGCCACGCCTCGATCGCCGACGACATCGCCGCCGTCGTCTACGACACCCTCGGTCCCGGCGACCGCCGCCACTTCCTGGACGGACTGGTCGACGCGATGACCGCATTCAGCAGCAACGACTACTCCACCTGGCACACGATCGTCGACATCCTGGACCTCGACGGCGGCCGGGCGATGATCGACGACGCCGAACACGACACGAGCCGCTCCGCGCTGGTTCAGGACTTCGGGGGCATCCACAAGCTGTGCAAGCACCTCGGCGTCGCGGGCGAGATGTCCTTCGACTGGGCCTGACGCCCCGTGGTGGGTCGGCCGAGAACCTTCCCACCACGGGCCACGTCGGTCAGCGTTCCGACCGCTCCCCTGCCTGAGCCACAAGCGCGGAGAGCGCCGCCACCCAGAACTGTCCGAACCGGTCCACCTCCGGCGTCGACAGGATGCCGGGCGGGAACGACATGAAGGCCGACAGCTGCAGGCCCTCCTCGGTTTCCGAGATCACCGACTGGATGTCGAGCACCGCCTGCGCGGGCATCGCGCTCTTCTCGAATCCACCCGACACGGGCGACTCGAAGTCGGGCAGCCAGTCCAGGCCACGCACGGCCTCGGGAACCTCGGCCGCGCTGACGCGTCCGATGTAGTTGAACACGATCTGCGGTTCCGGCCACTGCCTCATGACCGCCGACGTGTCGGGGTTGAGGTAGCGCAGCAGACCGTAGCCGATTCCCCGGTCCGGGATCGCACTCAGCTGATCGCGCACCGCGCGCACCGCATCCGCCGCGCCCGCGCCGCCGTCCATGGCATCCGCGATGTCCACTCCACCGAGATCGAGACGGGCCGGGTACATCGTGGTGAACCAGCCGACCGTCCGCGACAGATCCGCACCCGGAACCGCGGACTCCTCACGGCCGTGTCCCTCGAGGGTCACCACCGTCGACGACGCCTCGACCCCTCGGTCACGACGCCATGCGGCCACCGCCAGCGCGAGGGCGGTCGCGAGGACGTCGCCGATCTCACCGTCCAGCGCGCCCGGCGTGCCACCCAGCAAGGCCTCGGTGACCGCTGCGGGCACGTCCACTCGGGCCCGTTCCAGCGTGTTGACCAGGTCGGTGCGCAGGTCCAGCTCACGCGATCCGAGCAGCGGATCCGGACCGGTCAGCATGTGCTCCCACACGCCGAGTTCGGCCACCCGCTCGGGCTCGGCTGCCGCCTCCAGCAGACCGTCGGTCCAACGCCGCAGCGACGTTCCGACCGGTTCCAGCGACGGTGACGCCCCGGCCGCGACCTGTGCGCCTGCGGTCGCGAAGTCCGGCACCAGGATTCGCCACGACACGGAGTCGATGACGAGGTGGTGCGGCAGCACGAGCAGCCGGCCGCGTCGATCTGTCTCCGCCGGGTCGAACCAGACGAACTGCAGCATCGATCCCGCTCGCGGATCGAGACGACCCAGCGCCGCGTCGAACGCCGCACTCGCCACCGCGTCGAACTCCGGGGTGCCGGGCCGGTCGCAGGCCGCGAGCTCCACGCGCTGCACCGTCCCGTCGATGTCGACGCTGCCGACGGGTGCGATCTCGAGCGCGTCCTCCGACCCGTCCGTGACGAGAGTCGACCGAAGCACGTCGTGCTTGTCGACGACCGCGGTGATCGTCTCGATCACCTGTGCACGGTCGATCCCGGCGGGCAGTGTCAGCAGCAACGGCATGACGAACCGGTCGAAGTCGCCGCCGCGCTCGACCATCTTGCGGGCGACCGGGGTGAGCGGCACCGTTCCGACGCCGCCACTCTCGTACTCCTGCAGAACCGCCGCTGCGGAGGCACCCGAATCGGCCACCGCCGCAAGCTCGGCGACGGTTCGCCGCTCGAAG
This sequence comes from Rhodococcus sp. NPDC056960, assembly GCF_042674125.1. Classification (NCBI taxonomy): domain Bacteria; kingdom Bacillati; phylum Actinomycetota; class Actinomycetes; order Mycobacteriales; family Nocardiaceae; genus Rhodococcus; species Rhodococcus sp. NPDC056960. Next base: position 182,967 of record NZ_JBHURF010000005.1, read on the forward strand.
ACGTCGCGCGCCGTGATGTGGATACCGGCCGAACGTGCCCGGGCCACCAGCTGGATCGACACGATGCTGTCGCCGCCGAGCTCGAAGAACGAGTCGTCGATGCCGACGCCGTCTCGACCGAGCAGCTCTGCGAACACGGCCGCCAGGTCCCGCTCGGTGTCGGTGCGCGGCGCCCGGAATTCGGCCGCCGACGCGAAGTCCGGCACCGGCAGAGCGCGCCGGTCGAGCTTGCCGCTGGTACCCAGCGGCAGTGCGCCGAGCACCATCACCGAATCCGGAAGCATGTAGTCGGGCAACGATTCCGCGACGAACCCGGTGAGCGCCGCCGTGTCGAGCGCCGCATCCGGCCTCGGCACGACGTAGGCGACGAGCCGCGCCCCCACCTCGCTGTCGTGGACGATCACCGCGGCCTGGGCCACGTCGACGTGCCGGACGAAGGCCTCCTCGACCTCGCCGAGCTCGATGCGCAGACCGCGAACCTTCACCTGGAAGTCGGTGCGGCCCACGAACTCGAGGACGCCGTGCTCGTTCCACCGGACGAGGTCACCGGTGCGGTACATCCGCACTCCGGAACCACCGAACGGGTTGGCGACGAACCGGTCCGCGCTCAGCGCCGCACTGTTGACGTATCCGCGGGCCAACTGCGCGCCGTCGAGGTACAGCTCACCGGGAACTCCGACCGGTGCCGGGTTCAGATGCGCGTCGAGCACGTAGGCCCGGGTGTTCCAGGCCGGCGCACCGATCGGCGCGATCGTCCCCAGTCCCGACCGCTCCACCACGTGGGCCGTCGAGTTGATGGTCACCTCGGTCGGACCGTACAGGTTCACCAGCTCCGCGGAACCGAGTCCGGCGACCCGCTCCGCAGCCGACTGCGGCAGCGGCTCACCGCCCGCGAACACGAGCCGCAGCGAACCGCACCCGTCGGGGGTCGCGGCGTCGAGGAACATGGTGAGCACGGACGGGACGAACTGGATCACCGTCACCGATTCCGTGCCGACCGTCGCCGCCATGTACTCGGGATCGCGGTGACCGTCCGGCGTGGCGATCACGAGGGTGCCGCCGACCACCAACGGCAGGAACAGCTCCCACACGGAGGCGTCGAACGTGAAGGGCGTCTTCTGCAGCACCACGTCCTGTGCGCCGATGCCGTAGACGTCCCGCATCCAGGCCAGCTGGTTGGCCAGCGCCGAATGCGGAATCGCCACGCCCTTCGGACGTCCCGTCGACCCCGACGTGTACAGCGCGTACGCGAGGTTGTCCGGGTGCAGGTCCCCGAGCCGCTCGGCGTCCTCGACCGGGCCGTCGGCGTACTCGGACAGGTCGAAGTCCTCGACCAGGTACACGGGCACGTCCACGTCGAGGTTCGCGATGTCGTCGGCCGAACTCAGCACGCACGTCGGTGCGGCGCTGTCCACGACGTACGACGTCCGGTCGGCCGGGTGTTCCGGGTCGATCGGGACGTACGCGCCGCCCGCCGCGTGAACGGCGTAGAGGCTGGTCACCATGTCGAGCGAGCGCCGCATCGCGATGCCCACCACGGAGTCCGGACCGACGCCCAGTGCGATCAGGTGCCGCGCCAGGCGGTTCACCCGCGCGTCGAACTCGGCGTAGGTGAGGCGCACGTGGTCCGCCACCACCGCGGTGCCGTGCGGTGTGCGTGCGACCTGGGCGCCGAACATCGACACCACGGATTCGTCCGTCACGTCGTGCCCGGAATCGTTCCACCGGGACAGCACGAGGATGCGTTCGTCCGCGGTGAGCAGGTCCAGAGCGCCCACCAGAGTGGAACTTCCGGCCGCGATGGTCTGCAGGATCCGGGTCAGCCGCGAGCCGAACCGTTCGACGGTGTCGGCGCCGAACACGTCCGGAAGGTACTTCAGGACCAGTTGCAGTTCGCTGTCCGACTGGGCCAGGAGGCTCAGCGGGTAGTGCGAGGCGTCGCTGATCTGCACTCCTGCGACCCGGAGACCGTCGATGTCGCTGTCCTCGGTGAGTCCGGCCCGGTCCACGGGGTAGGACTCGAACACCGTCAACGTGTCGAACAGTCCGCCGATTCCGGCGATCTGCTGGATCTCGGGGAGACCGATGTGGTGGTGGTCGAACAGCGCCGACTGCTCCGCCTGCAACCGCTCGAGCAGGCCGAGGAGCGTCTCGCGGGGATCGATGCGCACCCGGATCGGGATGGTGTTGATGAACAGACCCACCATCGACTCGATACCGGCGACCTCCGGCGGGCGACCCGACACGGTGGCACCGAAGACGACGTCGCCGGACGCCGTCATCCGGGCCAGCAGCAGACCCCACGCCGCCTGGACGATCGTGTTCATCGTCAGGCCGCGGTCCCGGGCGATCCGCGCGAGGTTCTCGCTCACCACCTCGCCGAGGTGCACTGCGAATTCGGCAGGCTCGGGACGGTCCTCGCTGCTCGGCGCCGGCGCGAGAACGGTCGGGCCGTCGAGTCCCGCCAGTGCGTGCGCCCAGGCGCTGCGTGAGGCGTCGGTGTCGCGTTCGGACAGCCAGGCGAGGAAGTCGCGGTAGCCACGCACGCGCGGCAGCACCGAAGCGTCGCCGCGGGTCGCGTACAGCACCAGCAGGTCCTTCATCAGCAGCGGCATCGACCATCCGTCGAGCAGGATGTGGTGGTTGCTGATGGAGAACCGGTAGCTGCTCTCCCCCGTGCGGATCAGGAGGAACCGCATCAGGGGCGGGCGGCCCATGTCGAATCGCGCCGAACGGTGTTCGCTCAGAACGGAACTGATCCGCGCCTCGCGTCCGGCCTCGGACAGCCCGGACAGGTCGAGTTCGTTCCACGGCAGTGCGACGTGGTCGACGACCACCTGGACCGCCGTCCCCGAATCGTCGGGGACGAACGCGGTGCGCAGGTTCGCGTGGCGCGCGATCAGCGCCTCCGCGGCGCCGCGGAGGCGGCCGGTGTCGACGACACCCTGGAAGTCGAGCACGACCTGAGCCGTGTAGACGTCCACCGCGTCCTCGGCGAGAACGGAATGGAAGAACATTCCGGACTGCAGCGGAGCGAGCGGCCACACGTCGGTGGCGCCTCGGTAGCGCCGCTCGAGCGCCTCGAGGTCGTCCTGCGTCACGGTCACGAGGGGAACGTCGGACGGCGTGAGCCCGCCGCTCTTCGGCCCGGTCGCGTGCTCGGCGAGCGCGGTCGCCGCGGCGTGCCACAACTCCGCGAACTCCCACACGTCCGCCTCGTCGAGGATCTCGGTGGCGAACGCGATCTTGGCCTCGATCTGGGGGCCGGACGCGGTCTCCGACGTCACTGCGTTGATACTGAGCACCGCCGGCGCCACCATCTCGTCGTCCATGGCGCCGCCGAACTCACCCGAGTCGCTGTCCGGAATCCAGCCGAGATCCCGGATCTCGGCGGGCAGATCCACCGAACCCGCCCGACCGAGGTAGTTGAACCCGATCTGCGGAGTCGGCAGCGACACCAGAGCCGGAGCCGTCTCGTCGTTGAGGTAGCGCAGCAGCCCGTAGCCGATGCCCTTGTCGGGCACGGCCAGCAACTGTTCCTTGACGGCCTTCAGCGCGGCTCCCGCCGAGGTGCCGCCGTCGAACGCGTCGGCGAGATCGGCCCGCGAGACGTCCAGCCGCACCGGGTAGAGGCTGGTGAACCAGCCCACCGTGCGGGAGAGGTCGGCGCCGGGAACGGTCGACTCCTCCCGGCCGTGTCCCTCGAGGTTGATCAGCACCGAGCGATCCGCGGTCCCGCCGCGCAATTCACGCCAGCGCGACACCGCGAGAGCGAGGGCCGCGAGCAGACCGTCGTTGACGCCGCCGTTCACGGACTGCGGGATCGTGGTCAGCAGCGCCTGCGTCACCTGCGTCGAGAACGTCATGCTCAGGCGGTCGGTCCGGCCGATCACGTCGCGTTCCGGATCGAACGCACGCCGACCGATCAGCGGATCGGTGCCGGCGATCATTCCACGCCAGAAGTCGAGTTCCGCCACGCGGTGCGGAGACTTCGCCTCCTCCACGAGACCGTGAGCCCAGGCCCGGACGGAGGAACCGACCGGCTCGAGCTGCGCCGGCTGCCCCGCCATGATCTGTGACCCCGCGGTCGCGAAGTCCGGCAGCAGCACTCGCCAGGACACCCCGTCGACGACGAGGTGGTGCGCCAGCACCAGCAGGCGTCCGCTCTGACCCGGCAACGACTCCGCGGGCGCAAACCACACGAACTGCGTCATCCGGCCCGACGCCGGATCGAGGCGGTCTGCGGCACGACTGAGAGCCGCGCGGGCCAGCCGCTCGAACTCGTCGGTGCCCGGCTTGTCGGTGAATTCGATCTGCTCGATCAGCTCGTCCGCGTCGAACGCGCGTCGAACGGACAGCGATTCGAACGACCAGTCGTCGCCGTCCCGGGTGAGCCGGGAGCGGAGGATGTCGTGGCGCGCCAGGATCGCATCCACCGTGTCCGCCATCTGATCTCGCGTCACGGCGGGTGGGGTGGTCAGCAGAACGGCCTGCGAGAACCTGTCGAAGGTTCCTGCCGTCTCCACCAGCCAGTGCGCGATCGGGGTGAGCGGTATCGTACCGACACCGCCGCCCGGCAATTCCTCGAGCTTCACCGAGTCGACCTCGGCGGCCCACGCGGCCACGTCGGCCAGCGCGGCGACGGTCTTGCGTTCGAAGACGTCTCGCGCCGTGAACAGCACCCCGGCGTTCTTGGCCCGGGTCGTCAGCTGGATGGACACGATGCTGTCGCCGCCGAGGGCGAAGAACGAGTCGTCGACGCTGACGCGGTCGACACCGAGGACCTGTGCGAAGACGTCCGCGATCGCCTTCTCCATCGGCGTGGACGGCGCGGTGTACTCGCCGGCGGCCGACACGAACTGCGGCTCGGGAAGGGCCTTGCGGTCGAGCTTTCCGGCGGGTGTCAGCGGCACGGAGTCGATGGCCATGATCGACGACGGCACCATGTAGCCGGGCAGGGTCTCGGACACGAACGCCGACAACTCGGCGACGTCGATCGACGCGCCCGCTGCGGGCATCACGTACGACACCAGGACGGTTTGCCCGGTCTGCTCACGGTGATGGCCGAGCGTGACCGCGAAGTCGACGCTCGGGTGCCTGCCGAGTTCGGCGTCGATCTCGCCGAGTTCGATGCGGAACCCGCGGACCTTCACCTGGAAGTCGCTGCGGCCGACGTAGTCGAGGACGAGTTCCCCCGTCTCGCCCTCGTGCACCCAGCGCACCACGTCGCCGGTGCGGTAGAGCCGCTCACCGGGACCGCCGAACGGATTGGCGACGAATCGCTCCGCCGTCAGGGCGAACCGGTTGTGGTAGCCGCGTGCCACGCTCGGTCCCGCCACGTACAGCTCCCCCGCGACCCCTACCGGGACGGGCGTGAGCCGGGAGTCGAGCACGACCACGTCGACACCCCGGGTGGGGCCGCCGATGGTGACGGGCCGATCCGCCTCCATCGGGTTGCTCGACGTGCTCCAGATCGTGGCCTCGGACGGGCCGTACAGGTTGAACATGCGCCGGCCCGGCGCCCACTTCTGCATGAGCTCCGGCGGGCAGGCCTCGCCCGCCACCGACAGCACCTCGATGCCTTCCAACCCGGCCGGGTCCACCGTGGTGAGCGCGGCGGGGGTGATGAAGGCGTGCGTGACCTTCTGCTTCTTCAGCAACCGCGCCAGTTCGTCTCCGCCGTACACGACACCGGACGCGATGACCATCGTCGACGCGGCGGCGACTGCGTGCAGCAACTCGAAGACCGACGCGTCGAAGCTGGGCGACGCGAAGTGCAGCACCCGCGACTGCGGGGTGAGCCGGAGCCGCTCGACCTGCTCGGTCGTGACGTTCGCCAGGCCCGTGTGGGTGACGACGACGCCCTTGGGCAGGCCCGTCGACCCCGACGTGTAGATGACGTACGCCGCGTCGTCGACCCGGGTCGGACGGACGCGGTCCGCGTCGGTGACGGCGTCGTTCGACACGGACGCGCACGCGTCGTCCATCTCGTCCGCACCGAGCACCAGCCAGCGCACGGTGTCCGGGAGTTCGGCGACGTGGGCGTCGGTGGTGAGACCGATTTCCACGCGGGAGTCCGTGACCATGTGCATGATCCGGTCGAACGGGTAGCTCGGATCCACCGGGACGAACGCCGCCCCGGTCTTCGCGACCGCCCAGATCGACAGGATCGATTCGACCGAACGGGTCAGCGCGAGGGCCACGAAATCGTCGGCCCCGATGCCTCTGCCGATGAGAACGCGAGCGAGCCGGTTCGAGCGCTCGTCGAGGTCCCGGTAGGTGACCCGCTCGTCGCCGCACACGACGGCGACGGCGTCGGGGTTCACCGCCGCGGCAGCGCCGAGGATGCCCGACAGCATCTCGGGTGCGGCGGTGTCCGCGCCGCGCACCGGTGCGAGCACGGCGTGCTCGTTCTCGCTGAGGACGTCGATGTCGCCGATCAGTACGGACGCGTCGGTGGTGATCGCCTCGAGGATGCGCTGGAAGCGGAACGCGAACGCCGCGATGGTGCGCTCGTCGAACAGATCCGTGGCGTAGGTGAACACGCCACGCATCGGCGTATCCCCGTCAGCGTCTGCCGCGTCGGCGAGCGTGAGCTGCAGATCGAACTTTGCGGCGTTGATCCCACCGTCGAGTCCCTCGACCGTCAGTCCGGGCAGTTCGAGATGCGCCTGCTCGGTGTTCTGGAACGCGAGAGCCACCTGGAACAGCGGCGAGAACGCGGTCGAGCGTTCCGGCTGCAGGATCTCGACCAGCCGCTCGAACGGCACGTCGGTGTGTGTGAACGCGCCGAGGTCGTGCTGACGCACCTGTGCGAGGAGGTCGGCGAACGGGGCGTCGACGTCGACCTGCGCTCGCAACACCAGCGTGTTGACGAACATGCCGACCAGGTCGTCGAGTGCGGCCTCGCCGCGGCCCTCGATCGCGGTGCCCACCGCGATGTCATCCGTGGCGCTGAGCCGCGCGAGCAGCACCGACAGCGCCGCGTGCGCGACCATGAACAGCGACGCGTTGTGTTCGCGGGCCAGCGCCCCGAGCCGGCCGCGGAGTTCCGCGTCGATCTCGAAGTCGAAGTTCGCGCCGCGCATCGACTGTGCGGGCGGTCTCGGCCGGTCCGTCGGCAGCGGCAGCACGTCCGGCAGACCGCTCAGCGTGGTCCGCCAGTAGTCGATCTGCCTGGTGGCCAGCGAATCCGGGGCGTTCTCGTCACCCAGCAATTCGTGCTGCCAGAGCGAGAAGTCCGCGTACTGGACGTCGAGCGGAGCCCAGGCGGGTTCCGAGCCGGCCGCGCGGGCGCTGTAGGCGATCACGACGTCGCGTGCCAGCGGTGCCGTCGAGGCGCCGTCGGACGAGATGTGGTGGACGACGATGACCAGCACGTGCTGGTCGTCGTCGATGCGCAGGAGGCGGGCGCGGACCGGAACGGTCTGCGCGACGTCGAATCCGGCGGTGACGAGGGAGATCACGCGTTCGCGCAACGCATTCTCGTCGGCCACGTCCTCGACGTCCAGTGCGGTGAAGCTCCGGGCGGGCAGCACGACCTGGCCCGGTCCGTCACCGGTGTCGGGGTACGTCGTGCGGAGCGTCTCGTGCCGCTCGACGACGTCGCCGAGCGCCTGCTTCAGCGCCGCGACGTCGAGACGGCCGGTCAACCTGATCGCCAGCGGAATGTTGTATGCCGCCGACGTGGTGTCGAACTGGTTGATGAACCACATGCGGGACTGTGCCGGGGACAGCGGAATCCGGGCGGGACGCGGGTGCGCCACCAACGCCGGCCGGTTCGTGCCCGCCGAATCGGACTGCTCGGCACGCGCCGACAAGGCGATCACCGTCGGAGCCTCGAACAGCTCGCGCACTCCGATCGACGTGTCGAGGGCGGCGTTGATCCGCGCGACCACTCGGGTCGCCACCAGCGAGTTGCCGCCGAGATCGAAGAAGCTGGTGTCGACGCTGACGCGCTCGTGACCGAGGACGTCCGCGAAGACTCCCGCGACGATCTCCTCGACGGGGGTCCGGGGAGCCTTGTAATGGTCTGCGGCGCCGCCGAACTCGGGCTCGGGCAGAGCCTTGCGATCGAGCTTGCCGTTGATGTTCAGCGGCAGCGCGTCCAGGGCGATCAGCGCGGACGGCACCATGTACCCCGGAACCGACCGGCCCGCGAACGTGAGGACGTCGGTGTCGTCGACCGAGTGCCCCGGCTCCGGTACGACATAGCCGACGAGCCGGTCGCCGGTGTGCCGGTCGTGATGCACCACGACGACGGCCTGTGCCACCGACGGGTGCGTGACGAGGGCACGCTCGATCTCACCGAGTTCGATGCGGAAGCCGCGGACCTTGACCTGGAAGTCGCTGCGCCCGACGTAGTCGAGGTTGCCGTCGCGGTTCCACCGCACCAGGTCGCCGGTGCGGTACATCCGGGCCCCGGCCTCGCCGAACGGATTCGCGACGAACCGCTCCGCCGTGAGGTCGTGGCGCCCGAAGTATCCGCGCGCCAACTGCTCGCCCGCGAGATAGAGCTCACCTGTGACACCGGCGGGAACTGGGTGCAGACGCGAGTCGAGAACGTACGTCTGCGTGTTCCATTCGGGCCTGCCGATCGGGACCGAACCGTCGCGCTCGTCGCCGCATCGGTAGTGCGTGACGCTGACGGCGGCCTCGGTGGGGCCGTACAGGTTGAAGATCTCGGCGTCGCAGACGTCGCGGAACCGGAGCACCGCGTCGGCCGGCAGTGCCTCACCGATGCACAGCACACGCCGCAGCGACACCAGCTGCGTCGGCTCCGCCACCGCGACGAACGCGGACAGCAGTGACGGCACGAAGTGCACCGTCGAGACCTGCTGCTCCGCAACGAGTCCGGCGAGGTACGACGGATCGCGATGGCCGTCCGGGGTGGCGACGACCAGCCGCGCACCCGCGGTCAGTGCCCACCAGAACTCCCAGACCGACAGGTCGAACGTCGCCGCCGTCTTGAGCAGCACCGCGTCATCCGCGGCGAGCGGGTACTCCGACTGCTTCCACCGCAACTGGTTCACGATCGCACCGTGCGCGATCGCCACGCCCTTCGGCCTGCCGGTGGAACCCGACGTGTAGATCACGTACGCGGCATTGTCCATCCGCAGCGGAGCGGTGCGCTCCGCGTCGGTCACCGGAGTCGCGTCGAGTCCGCCGAGGTCCAGTTCGTCGAGTAGAAGGTAGTCGACGCCGCCGGGCAGCGCCTCGACGACCGCACGGGCCGTCAGCACGCAGACGGGTTGCGCACTTTCCAGCACGTACGCGGTGCGATCCGCCGGATGGTCCGGGTCGATCGGCAGGTACGCGCCGCCGGCCGCGGCGATCGCGTACATTCCGACCAGCAGTTCCACCGAACGCGGAATCGCCAGGCCGACCACCGTTTCCGGGCCGACACCGCGATCGATGAGGTGCCGGGCCAGCCGGTTCACCCTCGTCGCGAACTCGGTGTACGTGAGCGACTCGCCGTCGAACACGAGCGCGGTGACGTCCGGATTCGCCGCGGCGGCGGTCGCGAACATGTCGGCGAGCGTCGTCTCCGGCAGGGACTGCTCGGTGTCGTTCCATCCGGACAGCACCAGCGCGCGCTCGTCGGCCCCGACGAGCGGCAGGTCGCCGACCGCGGTCCGCGGCGAGTCCACCGCGGCGGCCAGCACCCGCCGGAACATGTCCGCGAAGCGCTGGACGGTGGCGGGGTCGAACAGGTCGGTGGCGAACGTGAACACGCCCGACATCTGCTCGCCCTCGGGGCTGTCCCCCAGGATGAGGTGCAGGTCGAACTGTGCGGTGTCGCCCTCGACCTCGAGCGGCGTGACGGTGAGGTCGGGCAGTTCCAGCTCGGCCTTCGTGGTGTTCTGGAACGAGTAGCCCACCTGGAAGATCGGGTGATGGGCCATCGAGCGTGCCGGGTTCAGGACCTCGACCAGGCGCTCGAACGGAACGTCGGCGTGCGAGAACGCCTCGAGGTCGGCCTCCCGGGCGCGATCGAGGATCTCGTCGAACGTCTGCTGCCCGTCGACCTGCACGCGGAGTGCGAGGGTGTTGACGAACATGCCGACGACGTCGTCGAGTTCGCGTTCGCCGCGGCCCGCGATCGGGGTGCCCACCGCGATGTCCTCGGTGCCGGACAGCCGGCTGAGCAGCACCGCGAACGCGGCGTGCACGGCCATGAACACGCTGGCGTTGTGCCTGCGGGCCAGCGCCGCCAGACCGCGGTGCACCTCGGCGTCGATCGTGAAGTCGATCCGCGACCCACGGAGCGACTGCACGGGGGGCCGCGGCCGGTCGACCGGCAGCTCGAGGAGGTCGGGCACCCCCGCGAGGGTCTTCGTCCAGAAGCCCAACTGGGCGGCGATCAGGCTGTCCGGGTCGTCCTCGCTGCCGAGGAGTTCACGCTGCCAGATCGCGTAATCGGCGTACTGCACCGGCAGCGGTGCGAAGCCGGGTTCGTGCCCGGCGGCCCGGGACGCGTACGCCACCATGACGTCGCGTACGAACGGCGCCGTGGATTCGCCGTCGGTGGACACGTGGTGCACGACGAGCGCCAGCACGTAGTCCTGTGGTCCGACCTCGAACAGTCGCGTCCGGATCGGCGGGACGTCGGCAGTGACGTCGAATCCGCTGGTGACCATGTCGACCAGTTGCTCGCGCAGTTCGTCGTCCGTCACCGCGGCAGGCGTCAGGTCCAGCCGCACCTGGTCGGCGGGAAGGATCACCTGGTGCGGGCCGTCCGCCGAATCCGGGTAGATCGTGCGTAGCGACTCGTGCCGCTCCAGCACGTCGAGCACCGCGGACTGCAGTGCGCCGACGTCCAGGGCGCCGGTCAACCGGACCGCGAGGGGGATGTTGTAGGCGGGCGAGTCCGGGTCGAAGCGGTTGATGAACCACATCCGGGACTGTGCCAGCGACAGCGGGACGAAGGCAGACTTCTCCCGCGGTGCGAGGATCGGCCGCGGCCGGACGTTCTCGTCCGGGGCGGCGACGCGAGCGGCCAGGCCCGCGACGGTCGGCGCCTCGAACAGTTCGCGCACTCCGATCCGGAGACCGAACACCTGCCCGGCCCGGGACACGACCCGGGTGGCGCTCAGCGAGTTTCCGCCGAGGTCGAAGAAGCTGTCGTCGACGCTGACCTGCTCGAGCCCGAGCACCTCGGCGAAGATGACGGCGATCGACTCCTCGGCCGGGGTCGTCGGGGCACGGAATTCCGCACCCGCGGTGACGAACTCGGGCTCGGGCAGCCGCGCACGATCCAACTTGCCGATGCCGGTCAGCGGGATCTCGTCGAGGACGATCACCACCGACGGCACCATGTACGGCGGAAGCGTCTCGCCGACAACCGACTTCAGCGTCTCCGGCTCGACGATCGCACCGTCGGCCGGCAGGACGTACGACACGAGGGTCGTGAGCCCGGCGGGGTTCGCGCGCCCCACCGTCACCGCGAACTCGATGTCCGGCTGTGCGGCGAGGGCGGCGTCGATCTCACCGAGTTCGACACGGAATCCGCGGACCTTCACCTGGAAGTCGGACCGGCCGACGTACTCCACCCGATGCCCGTCCGCCCACCGGACGACGTCACCGGTGCGGTACATGCGCGCGCCGGGTTCACCGAACGGGTTGGCCACGAACCGTTCCGCCGTGACCGACGGCCGGTTGTGGTAGCCACGGGTCACCGACGGACCGCAGATGTAGAGCTCGCCGGGAACTCCCTCCGGGACCGGCCGCAACCGCGAATCGAGGATGAGGGACTCCACGCCGCGCAGCGGCGAACCGATCGTCACCCGCTCACCGGGGACCATCGGCTCGGTGATGGTGACGATGACGGTGGTCTCGGTGGGACCGTAGGCGTTGCGCATCTCGCGGCCGGGCGCCCACCGTGCCACCAGTTCCGGGGTACAGGTGTCGCCACCGACGACGACGGACTTCACGCAGTCCAGTCCGTCGGGGTCGACGGTCATCAGCGCGGTCGGGGTCATGACCACGTTGTCGACCCGTTCGCGGCGGATGAGGTCGGCCAGTTCGTCGCCGCCGTAGACGTCCGCGGGCGAGACCACCAGGGTGGCGCCGGCGCTGAACGCGGCGAGCATCTCCCCGACCGACGTGTCGAAGCTCGGCGACGCCACGTGCAGGAACCGGGAGTCCGGCGTCACGACGTAGTGCTCGCGCACCTCGCGGGTGAGGTTCGCCAGTCCGCGGTGGGTGACGACGACGCCCTTCGGCTTACCCGTCGAACCCGACGTGTAGATGAGGTACGCCGGGTGATCGACCGTCAGGCCGCGGCGCAGATCCGCGTCCTCCACCGCGGCCGTGCTGCGGGCAGCGATCTCCTCGATGGCCACGGTCTCGTCGAGGACGATCCACGGCACCGTGGCGGGAAGGTAGTCGTGGTGGAGGGCGACCGTCAGTCCGAGCACCGCGCCCGAATCGGCCAGCATCTCGCCGATCCGCTCGAACGGAAGTTTCGGATCGACGGGCAGGTAGGCGCCGCCGGACTTGGCGATCGCCCAGATCCCGAGGATGGACTCGACGGAACGTGTGATCGCCAGTGCGACATAGTTCTCCGGCCCCACACCGCGTTCGACGAGAACCCGGGCCAGCCGGTTCGACTGCTCGTCGAGTTCGCGGTAGGTCAGCTCGCGGCCCTCGAACGACACGGCCACCGACTCCGGCGAGATCTCGACACCCGAGCGCAGCAGTTCGGGCAGCGTGCGCGGCTCGACCGACTGCGGTCCCCGGACCGGTGCGATCGCGGCCTTCTCCGCGGCATCGAGGATCTCGATGTCGCCGAGGACCACGTCGCGGTCGGACGACACGGCGGCGAGGATCCGGTGGAACCGGTCCGCGAAGCTCAGGACGGTCCGCTCGTCGAAGATGTCGGTCGAATAGTTGAACGTCGCGGCGATGCCCGCGGCGGCCCCGTCGACGTAGCGCTCACCGACACTCAGCTGGAGGTCGAACTTGGCGACCTCGAGCGGGGCGTCGAGCGCGGAGATCTCGAGACCCGGGAATTCCATCCGGACCGACTCGTTGTTGTCGAACGACAACGCCACCTGGAACAGCGGCTGATGCGCCGTCGACCGCGGTACGTCCAGCACCTCGACGAGACGCTCGAACGGAACGTCGCTGTGGCTGAACGCATTCAGATCGGTGGCACGGACCTGTGCGAGCAGGTCGGCAAAGGTGTCGTCGGGGCGCACCGACGCGCGGAGCACGAGGGTGTTGACGAACATGCCGACGAGCCTGTCGAGTTCCTGCTCGCCGCGACCGGCGACCGGCGTGCCGATCGCGACGTCCGTCTGCGACGACAGCCGCTCGAGCAGCACGGCGAGCGCGGCGTGCACGACCATGAACAGGGTCGAGTTCGTTTCCTGGGCGATCGCGAGCAGACCGCGGTGGGTCTGCGCGTCGATCGTGAACCGTGCCGACGCGCCGCGCAGCGACTGCACGGGCGGTCGCGGCCGGTCGGTCGGCAGTTCGAGCACCTCGGGGAGCCCGCCGAGCGCCTGCTGCCAGTAGCCCAGCTGCCGGGCGGCCAGCGATTCGGGGTCGGACTCGTCGCCGAGCGACTCACGCTGCCACAGCGCGTAATCGGCGTACTGGACGGGCAGCGGTTCCCAGCCGGGAGCACTGCCTGCGGCACGCGCCGCGTAGGCGGTCATGACGTCGGTGAACAGCGGCGCCAGCGAAGCACCGTCGGCCGAGATGTGGTGCACGACCATCATCAGGATGTGGTCGGCGGGGTTCACCTCGAAGCAGGCGACCCGCACCGGGACCGTCTCGGTGACGTCGAATCCGGTGGCACCGAGGTCGCGCATCCGCGCGAACAGGTCCTGCTCGTCCGCGACCGGGATCGGGGTCAGGTCGGACACCACGTCGGCTACGGGCAGGACGACCTGGTGCGCGTCCTCGTCGCCGACCGGGAAGACCGTCCGCAGCGACTCGTGCCGCTCCACGACGTCCGCCCACGCCGAATTCAGCGCCGCCGGGTCGATCGAGCCGGTCAACCGCACCGCCAGCGGCAGGTTGTAGGCCGGGGAGGAGGGATCGAACTGGTTGACGAACCACATCCGCTGCTGAGCCAGCGACAGCGGGATGCGTCCGGGCCGCGGCCGGGCGACGAGCGCGGGACGGTGTTCGGCGGTTCCCGCGGTCGCTTCGAGCAGCTCTGCGAGTTCCGCGACGGTCGGGTGCTCGAAGCAGTCCCGAACCGACAGCTGCGCGCCAAGCGCGGCGGTCAGCCTGGCGGTGAGCCTTGTTGCGCTAATGGAGTTTCCGCCGAGGTCGAAGAACGAGTCGGCGGCACCGACGCGTTCGACGCCGAGCACCGCACCGAACACCCCTGCGACGATCTCCTCGACCGGAGTGCGGGGTGCGACGTATTCGGCCTCGGACGTGACGAAGTCGGGTTCGGGAAGTGCACCACGGTCCAACTTGCCGGTGGCACCGAGCGGGAAGCTGTCCAGGACGAGGATCCGAGCAGGCACCATGTACGCGGGCAGCGTCTCCACTGCCGCGTCCAGCACAGACGCGGTGTCGATCGTTCCACCGGATACCGGGATCACGTAGCCCACCAGGTTCTCGCCGGTGGTCTCGCTGCGGTGCACGACGACCACGGCCTGAGCCACCGACGGATGGGCGAGAAGCGCGGATTCGACCTCGCCGAGCTCGAGCCGCTGTCCCCGCAGCTTGACCTGGAAGTCGCGGCGCCCCATGTACTCGACGATGCCGTCGGCGCGCTTGCGGACGATGTCACCGGTGCGGTACATCCGCTGCCCGGCCGAGCCGAACGGGTTCGCCACGAACCGGTCCGACGTCAGGTCGCTGCGGCCGACATAGCCGCGGGCCAGCTGAATTCCGGCGAGGTACAGCTCGCCGTGCACGCCCGCGGGGACCGGACGCAGCCGCGAGTCGAGGACATACAGCTGGGTGTTCCACACCGGCGCGCCGATCGGCACCGTCGTGCGATCCGCTTCGGTGCACTCCCAATAGGTGACGTCGACCGCGGCCTCCGTCGGGCCGTACAGATTGTGCAGCGCTGCCGAGGAGAAGTCCCGGAAGGCGTCGGCGGAGGCCGGCGGAAGGGCTTCACCACTACAGAACACCTGACGCAACGAACCGCACAGCGCGGCGTCCGCGCCTGCGGTGAACACCGCCAGCATGGACGGCACGAAGTGCATCGTGGTCACGCCGTGCTCGGCGATGACCTTGGACAGGTACGCCGGGTCGCGGTGCCCGTCCGGGACCGCGACGACGAGCCGGGCCCCCACCTCGAGCGGCCAGAACAGTTCCCACACAGACACATCGAACGTAACGGGCGTCTTCTGCAGGACGACGTCAGTGGAATCCATCGGGTACGTGTCCTGCATCCACAGCAACCGGTTGACGATCGCCCGGTGACTGACCGCGACGCCCTTCGGCTTACCGGTCGATCCGGACGTATAGATCACATAGGCGGCCGAATCCGGACGGACCGGTGCCCCGCGTTCGTTGTCGGTGATCGGACCGTCGGGGTGACCGGAGAGGTCGACAGTGTCCACCTCGATCCGCGGCACGTCCGTCTCGGCACCCCGATCGGCCGACGAGCTCAGCACGCAGACCGGGGAGGCGCTGTCGATCACATACGCCGTGCGCGCCGCCGGATGATCCGGGTCGAGCGGCACGTACGCGGCGCCCGTCTTCTCGATCGCGTAGATCGCGATCATCATCTCGAGGGAACGGCGCAGGGCGACCGCGACCCGGGACTCCGGGCCGACACCCCGTACGAGCAGTTCCCTTGCCAGGCGATTGGTCCGGGCATCGAACTCGGCATACGTCAGCGCGTCGTCGCCGAACACCAGAGCCACCGCGTCCGGCGTCCGCGCCACCTGCTCGTCGAACAGATCGACGAGGGTCCGCTCCTCTGCCGCAGTCGCGGCAGTCGCCGATGTCGCGTCCGCGATCACGCCGGCGAGGACACCGGTGAACGTGTCGGCGAAACCTTCGCCCGACGAACCGTCGAGCAGTCCGGGCAGCAGGGTGGACAGTGCCACCGTGACCGCGGCCTCCGGGCCCACGCCCACCCCGGCGAGTGTGCGCGCCAGTTCCGCGGACTTGTCCCGAAGCTGCGCGTACGTGACATCGGTCCCGTTGTGCGACAGCGCGATTCCGTCCGGGTTGATCGACGCAGCACCGTCGAGGAGTTCGGGCAGCGACTGGGTGGCCGCCAACTCCTCCGAGATGGAGTGCGACATGAGCGACTGCGCCCCGTCGCCAGGAACGGCCAGACCGGCCTTCTCGTCCTCGGTCAGGATGTCGATGTCACCGACCACGGCGTCCGCATCGGCCGTCACGGCCTCGAGCACGCGCACGAAGCGATCGGCGAAGGCGCGGACCGTCGACTCGTCGAAGAGGTCGGTCGCGTAGGAGAACCATCCCCGCATGCCGTTCTCGGCGGAGTCCTCGCCGAGACGTTCCTCGACGGCGACACCGAGATCCGTCTTGCTCGTGGTGAGTCCGCTCTCGAGGACCTCCACCGTGAGCCCGGCGAGTTCGAGTGTGGGCCGTTCGAGGTTCTGGAAACTCAGCATCACCTGCGCGAGCGGCGCGAACGCAGCCGACCGCGACGGACGGAGCACCTCGACGACCTGCTCGAACGGCACGTCGGCGTTGCCGAATGCATTCAGATCGACCTCACGAGCCTGCGTGAGCAGCGTGCTGAAACGGGCGTTCGGATCGACGTCGGTACGCAGCACGAGGGTGTTGACGAACATCCCGACAAGGTCGTCGAGCGCACGGTCACCGCGGCCCGCGACGGGGGTGCTGACGGAGATGTCGGTGGTGTTGCTCAGTCGTCCCAGCAGCACCGCGAGTGCGGTGTGCACCACCATGAACAGCGACGCCTGGTGGGTCTGCGCGAGTTCGTTCAGCGACCGGTGCACGTCCTGCCCGATCTCGAACTCGATCAGGCCACCCTGCGGGTTCCGGACGGCCGGGCGTGGACGGTCGGCCGGAAGGTCGAGGACCTCCGGGGCGTCGCCCAGCGCGTGCGTCCAGTACGCGATCTGCTTGCCCGCGAGCGATTCCGGGTCGTCCTCGTTACCGAGGACGTTCCGCTGCCACAGGGCGAAGTCGGGGTACTGCACCGGCAGCGGCGAGAAGCTGGGCTCCTCCCCTTGCACACGAGCGCCGTAGGCGCCGAACAGGTCCCGTGCGAGCGGCGCCATCGACGAACCGTCCGCGGAGATGTGGTGGACCACGACGACGAGGACGTGGTCGCGCTCCCCGAGTGTGAACAGGGCGGCGCGGACCGGGACGTCGGCGGTGACGTCGAACCCGGCCGACGCCAGCGCGACGACCCGTTCCCGCAGATCCTGTTCGTCCGACACCTCGACGACGTCGAGTTCGGACTTCGTGCCGGACAGAACGACCTGGTAGGGGCCGTCGACGGAGTCGGGGTACACCGTGCGCAGCGATTCGTGCCGGGACACGACGTCGGCGATCGCCGACCGCAGCGCCTCGACATCCAGTTCGCCGGTGAGTCGCAGCGCCAACGGGATGTTGTATTCGGCCGACTCGGGATCGAAGCGGTTGACGTACCACATGCGCTGCTGCGCCAGCGACAGCGGAACACGATCCGGCCGCGGTCCGGCGGTGACGGGCGGGCGACCGCCCGCGTCGACACCCAGGGCTTCCAGTCTGCGGGCCAGCTGTGCCACGGTGGGGGCCTCGAAGATCTCGCGGACCGGGGCGTCGATGCCGACGGCCTCGTTGATCCGCGCCATCACCCGGGTGGCGGCGAGCGAGTTGCCGCCGAGCGTGAAGAAGGAGTCGTCGGCACCGACCACGTCGACACCGAGCACCTCCGCGAACACCGCGGCGACCCGCTGTTCCAGAGCCGTACCCGCGGCACGGAACTCACGGTCCTCGGCCAGGAATTCCGGTTCGGGCAGGGCCCGGCGGTCGAGCTTGCCCACCGGCGTGAGCGGGATGGCGTCGAGCGTCACGATCGTCGACGGCACCATGTACCTGGGAACGAATTCGCCCACGAAGTCGAGCATCCCAGCGACGTCCACGTCGGCGCCAGGCACCGGCAGCACGTACGACACGAGGACCGAATCCCCGGACGGTCCGGGCAGGACCGTCGTGGTGGCGAAGTCGACGGCGGGGTGCTTGGCGAGCACCGCGTCGATCTCGCCGAGTTCGATGCGGAATCCGCGAACCTTCACCTGCTGGTCCGAGCGGCCGACGTACTCGACGCTCAGCAGCCCGTCCGCGTCCTTCGTCCAGCGCACGACGTCTCCGGTGCGGTACATCCGGTCGCCCTGCTCACCGTACGGGTTCGCGACGAAGCGTCCCGCGGTCAGCGGCGTCCGCCGGTGGTAACCGCGGGCGAGTCCGAGGCCCGACAGATAGAGATCACCAGCGATACCGACCGGGACGGGCCGGAGGCGATCGTCGAGTACCAGCGCGCTGGTGCCGCGGATCGGACCGCCGATCGTGACCGGGCCGTCGGCGTCCATCGGGTCGCTGATGTTGGTCATGATCGTGGTCTCGGTGGGACCGTAGCCGTTGAACAGCGAGCGTCCGGGTGCCCAGCGGGCCGCGAGTTCGGCAGGAACGGCCTCGCCACCGGCGACGACGAACTGGAAGTCGTCCAGCCCGGACGGATCCACGGACGCCAGCGCCGACGGCGTGACGAAGCCGTGCGTGACGCGCTGCTCGCGCAGGAACGTCGCGAACTCGGGTCCGCCGTACACATCGGTGGGAGCGATCACCATGGTGGCGCCGGCGCCGACCGCGAGCAGCAGTTCGAGAACGGACGCGTCGAAGCTCGGCGATGCGAAGTGCAGCGTCCGCGAGTGCGTCGTCACCTGGTAGCGCTCACGCTGTTCGGCGGCGAAGTTCGCGAGACCCCGGTGCGTGACGACGACGCCCTTGGGTTGCCCGGTGGTACCGGACGTGTAGATCACGTAGGCACTGTTGGCCGGTGTCACCGCCGTCCGGCGCTCCGCGTCCGCGACGGGGGCCGACGAGTACGCCGCGGCAGCCGCCTCGAATTCCGCGCTGTCGAGGACGAGCCAGTCGACGTCCGCCGGGAGCCGGTCGACCTCGGCGCTCACGGAGAGACCCAGCGCCACACCGGAATCGGTGACCATGTGCGCGATGCGCTCGTCCGGGTATCGAGGGTCGATCGGGACGTATGCGCCGCCGCTCTTGGCGACGGCCCAGATGCCGACGATGGACGCGATCGAGCGGGTGATGCCGAGCCCGACGAACGTCTCCGCGCCGACTCCGCGCTCGATCAGGATGCGCGCCACCCGGTTCGAGCGCTCGTCGAGTTCGCGGTAGGTGATGCTCTCGCCGCCCGCGACGACCGCGTCTCCGTCGGGGTTCGCCGCGACGGCGGCGGACAGCAGTTCCACGAGAGGGGTGGGCGAGACGCCCTCGGTACCGCGGACCGGTGTCAGTTCCGCGGTCTCCTCCGCGTCGAGGATGGGGATGTCCCCCACCGCGACGTCGGTGCCGCCGCCCGCGACGGCGGCGAGGATCCGCACGAAGCGATCCGCGAAGCCCTGCACCGTGTCCGCGTCGAAGATCTCGGTGGCGAATCCGAGGACACCGGTGATCCCGGTGGGCGCACCCTCGTCCGACCACAGTTCACGCAGGTCGACGGTGAGGTCGAACTTGCTGAACTCGACGTCCACGGCGCCGGGTGTCGCCTCGAGTCCGGCGAACTCGAGCGACGGGATGCCGTTGACCTGGTGCGTGAGCACCACCTGGAACAACGGCGAGTACGCCGTGGACCGGGTCGGGTTCAGGGCGTCCACCAACTGCTCGAACGGGACGTCCTGATTGCTGAACGCGGCGAGGTCCTGGGTGCGGACCTGTTCGAGCAGAGCGGCGAAGGACGTTCCGGGCTCGACCTCGGTGCGGAGCACCAGCGTGTTGACGAACATGCCGACGAGGTTCTCGAGTGCCTCGTCGCCGCGACCGGCGACGGCCGTGCCGATGGCGATGTCGGTGCTCGAACTGAGTCGTGCCAGCAGCACGGCCAGCGACGCGTGCAGCACCATGAACAGCGACACGTTGTGCGCCCGCGCGACCTCGCCGAGGCGGCGGTGGATGTCCTCGTCGACGGAGAATCCGACGGAACTGCCTGCCATCGACCGCACCGTGGGCCGGGGGCGGTCGGTGGGGAGGGCGAGGACGTCGGGCACACCCGCGAGGGTTTTCGACCAGAAGTCGATCTGGGCGGAGGCCAGGGAATCGGGATCGTCCTCGGAGCCGAGCACCTCCCGCTGCCACAGTGCGTAGTCCGCGTACTGGACGGGCAGAACCGGCCAGGCAGGCTGCGTCCCGTACTGCTGCGCGGCGTAGGCCGTCATCACGTCGCGGGCCAACGGCAGCGTGGATGCGCCGTCGGATGCGATGTGGTGCATGACGAGAACCAGGACGTGGTCGTCCGCGCCGAGCCGGAACAGGCGGGACCGGACCGGGATCGTGTCGGTGACGTCGAATCCGGTGGAACCGAACTCGAACATGCGGTCCCGCAGGTCCTCCTCGCGGACATCGACCGGTTCGAGAGCGAGGTCGACGTCGGCGGCAGGCAGGATCACCTGGTGCGCACCGGAATCGGAGTCCGGGAACACCGTCCGCAGGACCTCGTGCCGCGCGACGACGCCGGACAACGCCGTGGCCAGCGCGGCGACGTCCAGCTCGCCGCGCAGCCGCACGGTGAGCGGCACGTTGTAGGCCGGCGACGACGGGTCGAAACGGTTGAGGAACCACATCCGCTGCTGCGCTAGCGACAGCGGCAGCTCCCGGGGGCGCGCGCCCGCGACGAGAGCCGGACGGGTGGAGCCGTGGTGCGCCCGGTCCTCGACGAGCGTCGCGAGGGTGGCGACCGTCGGAGCCTCGAACAGATCGCGGATCCCGACCTCGGTGCCGGTCGCGGACGTGACGCGCGCAGCGACACGGGTGGCGCTGAGCGAGTTGCCGCCGAGGTCGAAGAACGAGTCGTCGACGCTGACCCGCGGCGCGGAGATCACGTCACCGAAGATGCCGGCGACGACCTCCTCGAGCGGGGTGCGCGGTGCGACGAATTCGGCGGTGCCGGTGGCGAAGACGGGTTCCGGGAGAGCCTTGCGGTCAACCTTCAGGTTCGCATTGAGCGGCATCTCGTCGAGCACCATCACGGCGTCCGGGATCATGTGCGACGGCAGCACCTGGCGCAGTGCGTCCACCGATGCGTCGACGTCGAGTTCGGCGCCTGCGGTCGCGGTGACGTACGCGACGAGCCGGGGACCCTGCTCGCTCTCGTGCACCACCACCACCGACTTCTGCACCGCGCTCTGCGCGGTGAGTGCCGATTCGATTTCGCCCGGCTCGATGCGCAGACCGCGGATTTTCACCTGGAAGTCACTGCGGCCCACGAACACGAGCTGACCGTTGTCGCGCTCACGCACGCGGTCGCCGGTCCGATACATGCGGGCGCCGGGTCCCTCGAACGGGTTCGCGACGAACCGGGATGCCGTGGTGCCGAACATGTTGCCGTACCCGCGGGCCAGGACCTGCCCGCCGATGTAGAGGTCACCGGTCACTCCCGGCGGCACGGGGCGCATCCGTCCGTCGAGCACGTGGTACCGGACGCCGCGGAACGCGGCGCCGAACGGAACCGGCCACGGCTCGGCGTCCTCGGTGGACAGGTCCAGTTCGTACGACGAGCAGGTCACCGACGCCTCGGTCGGACCGTAGTTGTTGAGCAGGCGTGAATCCGTGCCGATCAGGGCCGTGCAGGCGGCCGGCCGCAGCATTTCGCCGCCGAGGAGGACCACCTTCAGGTTGGGCAGGACGCCGTCGGTGTCCAATTCCGTGAGGACCTCGAACGCACTGGGCGCCAGGTTGGTGATCTGGACGTCGCCCGTGCCGATCATACGAAGAATCGGTCCCGGATCGAAGCCGTCGTCGGCGAGGTGGAGCACGCCGCCGTACGCCAGCCCCACCCAGATGTTCTTCTGCGTCTGGTCGAACAGCGGAGAGTTCGCGATCAGCAGTCCGGTGCCGTCCTTCACGCGAAGGTCACCCTGGTACGACTGATAGTTGTTGGACAGACCCAGCATCGGCACCATCGTGGGCTTCGGCCGTCCGGTCGAACCGGACGTCGAGATGACGTGCGCGAGGCGGTTGCCTGCGTGCTCGTCCGACCACGGGTCGTGCGGGAAGTCGGTGTCGTCGAGCGATGCGAGGTGGCGCACCGTAGCGGGATCGTCGAGCACGATCGGCTCGTCGAGGGCCGCGTTCCCGGTGGGCGCGTCGCTGAGCCCGCTCCAGGACCGGGTGGCCACCACGGCCCGCGTGCCGCTGTCTTCGACGAGACCGGTGATCCGGTCGATCGCCCACTTCTGGTCGAATGGGGAGTACGCCGCGCCGACCTTCCAGGCGGCGATCATCCCGACCACCCAGTCGAGCGAACGGGGAACGAGGAGCGCGACGACGTCGTCGGGGCCGACACCGCGGGACAGCAGTTCGCGGGCGAGTTGGTTGGCCCGGCGGTTGAGTTCACCACGGGTCGTCGACACACCGCCGGCGACGACGGCGAGAGCCTCCGGATCGCGCTCGACCCATTCCTGCCAGCGCGTGACAAAGAGTTCGAGCGGCCAGCCCGGCGTCTCCGCGGACTCCGCCACGGGTACCGCGACGACCTCCGATGCGGGCGCGACGATCTCGATGTCACCGACCAGGGCGTGCGCGTCGGCGATGACCTGGTCGAGGATCGTGCCGAAGCCGTCCTTCCCGTCTTCCGACGGCGGGGCCATCATGATGGTGGGAACCAGCCCGGACAGCACCACGGACACGATCGCGTCGGGGCCCATGCCCCGTTCGGACAGCGGCGCCGACATCAAGCGCAGGCGCTCGTCGAACTCGCGGTACGTCACCTGCATGCCGTCGTGGGCGACGGCCACGGCGTCGGGGGCGACGTCGACAGCAGCAGCGAGAAGCTGCGGCAGCTCGCGAACCGTCATCGTGCGGGCAGGTCGCGCTTGGCTCAACTTTGCTCTCTCGTGTTCGGTGAGAATATCGATGTCGCCCACAGCGACACCAGGATCGGTGACGACGGCCTCGAGGATCCTGACGAACCGTTCCGCGATCCGTTCGGCGGTGCTCCGCTCGAACAGATCGGTGGCGAACGTGAACCGCCCGCCCAGACCCGCAGGCCGACCCGACTCGTCGGCCTTCTCGGTGATCGTCAACGTGAGGTCGTACTTGGCGCCCTGCGCCATGTCCTCGATCACGCGTACGGTCAGCCCCGGCAGTTCGAGCGCGTCCATCGGGTTGTTCTGGAACGACAGCATCACCTGGAACAGCGGCGAGTAGGCAGCCGAGCGCCGGATCCGCAGGGCTTCCACGATCTTCTCGAACGGGACGTCGGAGTTGCCGAACGCCGCGAGGTCGCCTTCGCGGACCCGCTCGACGAGGGCGGCGAACGAATCGCCCGGGCGCACCTGGGTGCGCAGGACGAGGGTGTTGACGAACATGCCGACGAGGTCGTCGAGTGCCTGATCGCTGCGTGCCGCGAGCGGGGTGCCGACGGTGATGTCGTCGCTGCTGCTCAGCCGCGACAGCAACGTGGTCAGTGCCGCGTGCGTCACCATGAAGAGCGAGGCGCCGTGTTCCTTCCCGACCGCCTCGAGTCCTTGCCGCAGTTCGGGGGTGATCGCGAAGTCGATCGAACCACCCTGCATCGATTGCCGGGCGGGGCGGATGTGGTCGAGCGGGAGGTCGATCAGCTCGGGCGCCCCCGCGAGGGTGTCGGCCCAGTAGGCGATCTGCCTGCCTGCCAGCGACCGGGTGTCGGCGGGGTCACCGAGAACCTCACGCTGCCACAACGCGAAGTCGGGGTACTGCACCGGCAACGGCTGCCACAGCGGAGCGGCGCCCGCCGTGCGCGCACTGTAGGCGACCATGACGTCCCGAGCGAGCGGCGCCATCGAGGCTCCGTCCGCGCAGATGTGGTGCACGACGAGGACGAGCAGGAACTCACTCTCGCTCGTGGCGAACAGCCGGATGCGCAACGGGGGTGCGGCCGTGACGTCGAATCCTTCGGTGGCGAATTCGGTCAGGGCCGTGTGGAGTTCGGCGTCGGGCACCGGGATCGGCGTCAGGTCGAACGGAACCTGTCCGGCGTCGACGACCTGCTGGTACGGGCCGTCGGCGGAGTCGGGAAACACCGTCCGCAGCGACTCGTGCCGCGCCAGGACATCCGACACTGCCGACGACATCGCCTCGATGTCGAGCGCACCGGACAGTCGGACGGCCAGCGGGATGTTGTATGCCGAGGACGCGGTGTCGAACCGGTTCATCAGCCACATGCTCTGCTGAGCCATCGACAGCGGAACCCGGTCGGGGCGCGGTCCGGCGGCGAGGACCGGCCGGCCCGAGGCCGTGCCGGCCTGCTGCGCCACCGTCACGGCGAGCCGTTCCACGGTCGGCGCCTCGAACAACTCGCGCACACCCAGACGGGTGCCCGCGGCGGCGTTGAGCCGGGCAACGGCCTTCGTGGCCAGAAGCGAGTTGCCACCGAGATCGAAGAACGACTCGGCGACACTGACCTTCGCAAGCCCGAGGACGTCGGCGAGCACACCCGCGACCAGTTCCTCGGTGGGCGTGCGCGGTTCGACCATCTCCCCCTGCAGGGCGTCGAAGTCGGGCTCGGGCAGTGCCTTCCGGTCGAGCTTGCCCGCGGTGGTGAGCGGGATCTCGTCGAGGACGACGATCGCGCTCGGCACCATGTGCGCCGGGAGCGTGTCACCGACGAAGTGCGTCACCTCGGCGACGTCGACGACGCTGCCGGACGCCGGCAGCACGTACGAGACGAGTGCCGTCGCGCCGGACGGCAGCGCGGTGCCGAGCGTGGCCGCGAATTCGAGGTCCGGATGGCGGACGAGTGCGGCGTCGATCTCGCCGAGTTCGATGCGGAAACCGCGCACCTTCACCTGGAAGTCGCTGCGGCCCACATATTCCACGCCGTATCCCGCGCGGTGCGCGTGATCGGCGACGAACCGGACGATGTCACCCGTGCGGTACATCCGGCTTCCGTTCTCGCCGAACGGATTCGCGACGAACCGCTCAGCGGTGAGGCCGTGACGGTCGTGGTAGCCCCGCGCGAGACCGGGGCCTGCGATGTACAGCTCCCCCGCCACGCCGACGGGGACCGGGCGCAGAAGCTCGTCGAGAACGTAGACGGTGACACCGCAGACGGGTCCGCCGATCTCGATCCGCCTACCCGCGACGAGCTGGTTGCTGACGTTGCTCATCACGGTGGCCTCGGTGGGACCGTAGCCGTTGTACATCCGACGGCCCGGCGCCCAGCGTTCCACCAGTTCCGGCGGGCATGCCTCGCCGCCGACGACGACGACCTCGAGCCGGTCGAGTCCGGCCGGCTCCACCGACGCGAGCGCGGCGGGCGTGACGAACGCGTGCGTGACCTCGTGGTCGGTGAGGAA
This sequence comes from Rhodococcus sp. NPDC056960, assembly GCF_042674125.1. Classification (NCBI taxonomy): domain Bacteria; kingdom Bacillati; phylum Actinomycetota; class Actinomycetes; order Mycobacteriales; family Nocardiaceae; genus Rhodococcus; species Rhodococcus sp. NPDC056960. Next base: position 208,454 of record NZ_JBHURF010000005.1, read on the forward strand.
CTTCCGCAGTTCCTCACCGCCGTACAGGTCGGCGGGGGCGACGACCATCGTCGCGCCGCAGCCGAAGGCGAGCAGCAGTTCGAGAACGGACGCGTCGAAGCTCGGGGACGCGAAGTGCAGGGTCCGCGCGGAGGGGCTCACGTCGTAGTGGGTGCGCTGTTCGGCGGAGAAGTTGGCCAGACCGGTGTGGGTGACCGCCACACCCTTGGGCAGACCGGTGGTGCCGGAGGTGTAGATCATGTACGCCGGGTGCGCGAGCTGCACCGACGCGGTCCGTTCGGAGTCCGTGACCGGCGCCGGCGATTTCGGGGCGCACAGCGCATCGCACTCGGCCGAGTCCAGGGCAAGCCATTCGATGCCCGACGGCAGAGTGTCCTGCTGGGCAGCCACGGTCAGACCGAGGATCGCGCCGGAGTCGGAGACCATGTGCGCGATGCGCTCGGCCGGGTAGCGGGGGTCCACGGGCACGAACGTGCCACCGGCCTTGGCCACCGCCCACGTTCCGATCACCGAGTGCAGCGAGCGCGTCATCCCCAGCGCGACAGACGTTTCCGGCCCGACACCGCGGTCGATGAGCACCCGGGCGAGCCGGCTCGATCGCGCGTCGAGTTCCGCGTAGGTCATCGATTCGCCATCGGCGACGAGGGCGGTGCGCTCACGGTTCTCCGCTGCGGTCGCCGCGAGGATCTCCGGCAGCGACAGCGGTGCGACGGCGTCGGTGCCGTGCGCTGCGAGCAGGGACGCCCGTTCGTCGGGCGCGAGGATGTCGATGTCGGCGACGGGGACGTCGACGTCCCCGGACAGCGCACCGAGCACCCGGACGACCCGCGCCATGATCTCCTCGACCTCGGCGGCATCGAAGAGCTCGGGGAGGAACTTGGCGGTCAGGTGCAGCCGCGGGTCGGTCATCGCGACGATCGCCAGCGGGTAGTGGGTCGCGTCGTTGGACGTCACGTCGAGAACGCGGAGGCCCTCGATGTCGCTGTTCTTCGTGAGGGCTTCGCGGTCGAGCGGGTAGGACTCGTAGACCATCAGGGTGTCGAACAGCGGACCCAGACCGAGGCCCTGCTGGATGTCGGTGAGCCCGACGTGATGGTGGTCGAGCAACTCGGTCTGCTCGTGCTGGATACGGTCCAGCAGTGTGCGGACGACATCGCCTGCCCGGACGCGGACGCGGACGGGCAGCGTGTTGATGAAGAGCCCGAGCATCGACTCGATGCCGGGAACCTGCGGCGGACGTCCAGAGACGGTGGTGCCGAACACCACGTCGTCCCGGCCGGTCAGCCTGCCCAGCACGATTCCCCACGCGGCCTGGACGAGGGTGTTCATGGTGACGCCGAGTTCGCGCGAGCGCACGGTCATGTCGGCGAGCAGTTCGTCCGGCAGATCGATCACGAGCTCACCAGGGGTGAGCGCCGGGTCCGTCTCCGTGTGCGCCGGCGCGAGGAGAGTCGGCTCCTCGAGGCCGCCCAGGGCCTTCGCCCACGCGTCCACCGACACCTGAGGGTCCTGCGCGGACAGCCACTCGAGGTAGCTGCGGTACGGACGCGGCTGCGGCAGTGCCAACGCGTCGCCGTTGACCGCGTACAGGGTCAGGAGGTCCTGGATGAGGATCGGCAGCGACCAGCCGTCGAGGAGGATGTGGTGGTTGGTGACGGCGAACCGGTAGCGGTCCTCGCCCGTCTCGACCAGGAGGAACCGCACCAGCGGCGGTGCGGTCATGTCGAACCGGTCCGTCCGGTTCGCGAGCATCAGCGCATCGAGCTGCGACTTCCGGTCGTGTTCGGACGCCGACGAGAGGTCGACCTGCGTCCACGGCACGTCCACCCGGTCGACGACCACCTGCATGCCGGTGCCGTCATCGGCCGACACGAAAGCGGTGCGCAGGTTGGGGTGCCGGGCCACGAGCGACTCGGCGGCGCGGCGAAGCCGGCCGGTGTCGACGGATCCGCCCAGGTCCATGACCAGTTGCGTGGTGTACACGTCGGTGGCGGTGCCTGCCAGCGACGCGTGGAACAGCAGGCCCACCTGCAGCGGGGCCAGCGACCAGACGTCGGCGAGGGCGGGGTAGTCGCTCTCGAGGGTGTCGATCCGGCTCTGGCTCAGCGACACGAGGTCGAGGTCCGACGGGGTTCGTCCTCCCGCCCCGGGGCGCTTCGTGTACTCGACCAGCCCCTCCAGCGCACGCGTCCACAGCGCCGTGAGTTCGGTCACCTCGGGCTCGGTGAGGACACCGCGTGGGAAGTCGACGGTGGCCGAAAGTCGCTGCTCGCCTTCGACGTCCACGATCATCGCGTTGATGTCGAGGGCGAAGTGGACCGGCATCTCGCTGTTGCGGCTGCCGGTGAGCTCCATCGTGTCGGTGTCCGGTACCCAGCCCGCGGCGCGGAACGCGTCGGGGATCTCTCCCACCGACACGCGACCGAGGTAGTTGAAGCTGATCTGGGGGCTCGGCAGGGCCGCGAGAATCGCGCGCGTCTCGGCGTTGAGGAATCGCAGCATCCCGTAGCCGATGCCGTGCTCGGGCACCTGCGCGAGCTGCTCCTTCACCGACTTCACGGCACGTCCCGCGGCGGCGCCGCCGGCGAGCGCATCCTGCACGTCGACGCCGGACGCGGACAGGCGCACCGGGAACATGCTGGTGAACCAGCCCACCGTCCGGGAGAGGTCGGCGCCGGGCAGCACCGTCTCCTCCCGGCCGTGGCCTTCGAGGTGCACGAGAGTCGAGGACTCACCGACTCCCCGTTCCGTCCGCCAGGCCGCGACGGCCAGAGCGAGGGCGGTGAGGAGACCGTCGTTGACACCGCCGTGGAACGCGCGCGGCACACCGGTCAGCAGACCGTCTGTGACGTCCGTCGGCACCTCGAGCCGGACGCGGCCGGTGGTCGAGACCGTGTCGCGGCCGTCGAGGACGCGCGAACCGATCAACGGGTCCGCACCGTCGAGCGTGGTGCGCCAATAGTCGAGTTCGGCCAGGCGCCGGGCGGTCTTGGCGCTGTCGGCGAGGCCGTGCGCCCAGCGGCGAACCGACGTGCCGACCGCCGGGAGCAGCGGGTCGGCGCCGGCGGCGATCTGCGCCCAGGCGGATGCGAAGTCGGGGACCAGCACTCGCCAGGACACACCGTCGACCGCGAGGTGGTGGATCACGACGAGCAGTCGTCCCGACTGCGGGGTGCGCTCGACCTCGTCGGCGTCCTCGTCCTCGCCGCGGCCCGGAGCGAGGTCTCCGGAATCCTCGGCGGGTGCGAACCAGACGAAGCGCACGACGCTGCCGGTCGCCGGGTCCAAGGTGTCGACGGTGCGCTCGAGCGCGTGCGCGGCCAGGGCCTCGAACGTGTCGGTGCCCGGCCCCTCCGTGAACTCGACCCGGTCGACGAGCCGGTCGACGTCGACGGATCCGATCGGTGCGACCTCGAGCGACCAGCCCGCCGGAGAGTCGTTGCGGCGCAACGACGAACGCAGAGCGTCGTGGCGGTCGACGACGGCCGACAGGGTCCGCACCAGCCGATCGCGCTCGACCTTCGGCGGCAGGGTCAGGAGAATCGACTGGGAGAAGCGGTGGAAGTCGCCACCCAGTTCCGTCATCCAGTGCACCACCGGAGTCAGCGGCATCGTGCCGATGCCTGCGCCCGGCAGCTCCTCGAGGACGTGCACAGTCGCGGAGTCGGACGCGGACTTCGCGACCTCGGCGAGCGATGCCACGGTCTTGCGCTCGAAGACGTCTCGGGCCGTGAACAGAACTCCGGCTTCCTTCGCGCGGGACACCAGCTGGATCGAGACGATGCTGTCGCCACCGAGCGCGAAGAACGAGTCGCCGACGCTGACCCGCGGCACACCCAGGACCTCAGCGAACAGTCCGGCGATCGACTCCTCCATGGTGCTGCGCGGAGCCACGTATTCACTGGCCTCGGCCGCGAACGTGGGTTCGGGCAGCGCCTTCCGGTCGAGCTTGCCGCTCGCGCCGACCGGCATCTCCGCGATCACCATGACGGCGTCGGGGACCATGTACGAAGGCACCGCCCTGGCGACGTGAGCCGTCAGATCCTCGACCTCGAGCGCCGAGCCGGGTTCGGGAACGACGTACCCGACCAGCCGCTGCCCGAGCGAGCTGTCGTGCACCACCGCAACCGACTGCGCCACATGGGGATACGAGGACATCGCGGCCTCGATCTCGCCCAGCTCGATCCGCAGGCCGCGCACCTTGACCTGAAAGTCGGTGCGGCCCAGGTACTCGATGCTGCCGTCGACGCGCCACTTGACGAGGTCTCCGGTGCGGTACAGGCGTGTGCCGACGACACCGAAGGGGTTGGCCACGAAGCGATCCGCCGTGAGGTCCGGCCTGCCTTCGTAGCCGCGGGCCACCTGCGAGCCTGCGAGATAGAGCTCTCCCGCGGAACCGATGGGAGCGGGACGGAGATGACCGTCGAGCACGTACGCCTCGGTGTTCCACACCGGCGTTCCGATGGGAATCGTGTGGAGGGAGTCGCGATCCACCTCACCTGCGGTGGCGTGCACGGTGAATTCGGTGGGGCCGTACAGGTTGTGCAGCGCGGCGTCCGACTTCGCGCGGAACGCGCTCGCCACGGCAGGCGGAAACGCCTCTCCCGCAACGAGAACGACGCGGAGACTGTCCAATTGTTCGCGGTCCGCCTCGGTGACGAACACCGACAGCATCGACGGGACGAACGACGTCGCCGTCACCTTCTCGCGCGCGATCACGTCGGCGAGGTAGGCGGGATCGCGATGCCCCTCGGGAGCGGCCACGACGAGACGCGATCCGGAGGCGAGCGCGGCGAACAGTTCCCACACCGACACGTCGAACGTCGTCGGCGTCTTCTGCAGCACCACGTCGCTCGAATCGAGTCCGTATCGTGCCGCGATCCACGTGACCTGGTTCAGCACCGACGCGTGGCTCACCGCCACGCCCTTCGGACGGCCCGTGGACCCGGAGGTGTAGATGACGTATGCCGTGTTGGCCGGCCTCAGATCGGCCGTACGTTCGTGGTCACCGATCGGCCCGGCCGGTACGCCCGTCGGATCCAGGGTGTCGATCTCCACGACGTCGTGAGCGGCGGGGAACGTGAGACCGTCCCGCGAGACAGTGAGGATGCACAGGGGGCGGGCACTGTCGAGCACGTACGCCGTGCGCTCGGCCGGGTGGTCGGGGTCGAGGGGAACATACGCGCCGCCTGCTTTGACGACGGCGTACATCGCGACCATGGAGTCCAGCGACCGGCGGATCGCGAGCGCGACCTTCGTCTCCGGTCCCACTCCCCGCCCGATCAGCGTCCGGGCGAGCCGGTTGACCCTCGCGTCGAACTCGGCGTACGTGAGCTCCTCACCCTCGAAGACGAGAGCCGTCGCATCGGGGGTGCGTGCGACCTGGGCGTCGAAGAGGTCCGCGACCGTCCCGGGCGGCGGAGATACGACTTCGCCGTTCCACCCGGTCACGACCTGTTCGCGTTCCTCGTCGCTCATCGCAGCCAGATCCGACACCGACGCGTCGTCGCCTGCCGCGAGAAAGCGCTCGAAGAATCCGAAGAACCGGCTGTGGTGACGGTCCAGCTCGTCCGCGGAGTACAGGTTCGGGTTGGCCTCGAAGTCGATGTGGATCTTGCTGCCGGCGACACCTTGGTAGATGTTCAGCGACAGATCCTCGACGGGACCGGTGGTGAGCACGTTCTGGTGGCCGGTGACCGTGCCCAGTTTGATCTCGCTGTGGAACATCATGATGTTGATCGAGGGACCGAAGAATCCGCGCTGCCCCTGGGGCGCCCCGGCGTCGCGGCGGATGTCCTCGTGGCGGTAGCGCTGGCGGCGCAGGGCACCGGTCAGCTCGATCTGCACGCTCTTGACCAGTTCGGGGACGGTCATCTCCGGGGTGATCTGGAGTCGCAGCGGCACGATGTTGGACACCATTCCGCCGGAGCGGCGCAGCGTGGCCGTGGTGCGGGCCGAGACCGGGAGGCTGAGGACGACGTCGGTCCGGTCCGTCATGTGGGCCAGGTATGCCGCGAAGGCGGCCACCACGACGGGAGCGGAACTGGCGTTGCTGCCGTCCAGCGCCTCGTCGAGAAGGACGGCGGTGGACTCGGGGAGGGCTTCGGAGGAGAGCCTCGCGAACTTGCCCACCATGGCCGAGCGTCCGGCCAGGCTCGGAGCCTCCGGCAGGTGTGCCGTGCGTTCGGCCCAGTACTCGCGATCCTTCGCGAACCGCTCGGAATTGCGGTAGCGCTGCTCGTCCTCGACGATCCGTACCAGGTCCTCGGCGCGGCAGGCCGGTGGCTCGGCGCCCTCGACCAGTGCCGTGTAGATCTCGGCGATGCGTGCGATCAGCGCCATCGCGCCGAAGCCGTCGAGCGCGATGTGATGGATGCGGCAGAACCAGAAGTAGTGGTTTTCTCCGACGTGCAGCAGGTAGACCACGACGAGACGGTCTTCGAGGAGGTCGACGGGGGCGCTGTAATTGGCGCGCATCCACTTCTCGGCCGTATCGACGGAGTCGTCATCTTCTCGGAAATCGACATACGTGATGGCGTCGTCGAGTGCCTTGTCCACGTACTGGTGGGGCACACCCTCGAGCTCGACGAGGCGCAGGAAGCCGGAGCCGAATTCCCGGCCTGTCCGTTTGCTGGCCTCGGTCAGGAGGTCGAGGTCGATATCGCCGCGAAGCTCGATGTACTGGGCGATGGTGAGGGGAACGTCGCCCATTGCGTGCTGCGCGAACCAGATGCCTCGCTGTGCAGCTGACAGCGGAAACGCCCCTTCCGGAGCACCGTTACTACCCGCTGCATGTCCCGACCCCAAGGGTTACTCCGTTCTCGAACGCGTGGCGACTGCCGCCTGTGTCTTTGTTGATTCGTAGCTCTCGGTCCCACGGACTGCATCGTGGGCCGGTCTTCCGATGAACGCCATCACATGAACGGGCCTTGCCGCCGGTTCGAAGCTGCTCGCGGAACGGGAACACGCCGGACGTGGACGTCCTGCGCTGATCGAAGAGTTCCACCACACTCGGAGTCGATGTCAGACGATCGTCCGAAACCCGATTGCCTGCGACGCTGAACACTCCAAGGCCCTTACTTCCCGAACTACATGCGGTGAGCGGGTTCATCCGTGGCTCCGTTCTCTCATCGATCCAACAAGCGGCCACCCAATCGGTGCTCGTCATCCCCCGCATCGAGAGCCGAGTCTACGGCGCTGGTCGAGGAGCGAAGCATCGTCGCGTTCACTGCCCCGGCCTCCTCTCGTTCGGTGGTGACGACTTCGGTTCGTACGGCTCCTCGGCGACGCCGGGAATTACATCGGTGTCACATCCGGTGCCGTTACCGGACCGGGTGTGACGTGCCCAACCCTCGATACTTCCAGAACCAGGCCCGAATTCGATCTTCGACGCGCTCATATTCAACAGGCAGAACCACATTCCGGGCGTTGCGTACAACCGCAAGCTGGATACCGTACCGAGAGTCGGAATTTGGCAAGGCGTACAACTGTCGTATCCAGTTTCACGCGCCGCCTCCTGATTGTTCTCCGTGTACGGTGCAGCCGATCTGGTGACCGACCGCGGCATTGAACAATCACCACCCCCGTGACCGCAGTTTTTGCCAACCACCGTGTCTACCAAAGGCCCGCGCAGGTCTCAAAACGGCACAGATCCCGCGCGGCCCGCCGGGAATAATCGGCCCCTGCATTCGCAACGGACGACGGCCCGCGAACTGGACGGACGCCCGGCGGAGAACACCAGGTCAATCGGCCGTAGATCGCGGGCTGACCTGCCCGGAGAGGGCCGGGCCACCGGCATTCCCCCTGGATCGGCCCGACCGGTCGGCACCGCCGTCCCAGCATCTGGGACAGCTCACGCGGCCCGGCACTCCGGTGTGCCCGATTCGTCACGATCGCGAACATCCGCCCACCTGCACCGGGCGGGAGATTTCTCACATTCTCCGCACCCCCGAGGCGACCGAGTCGGGGAAATATGAAGGTAAGGATAACCTAATTAGTGCGTAACAGGATCGGGGCCGCTCCGCAGGCTACCGTTCGCGGCTCGCGAACCAGTCGATCAGGCCGGGGTCGTCCACGGCACTGCGGTCCACCGTGCGTCCGGCATCCGCGCCCTGAAAAATCCGCTTGAGCGGAACCTCCAGTTTCTTGCCGGTCCGGGTATGGGGGATGCCGGGTGCCTCAATGATGTCGTCGGGCACGTGACGGGGGGAGGCCTGCTCGCGAATCGCGCCGCGGATGCGCTGCTTCAACGCATCGTCGAGCTCCACCCCGTCCGCCAGCACCACGAACAGCGGCATCCAGTATCCACCGTCCGGCAGATCGACGCCGACGACGAGCGCCTCCGCGATCTCCGGCAGGTTCTCCACCACCTGATAGATGTCAGCGCTTCCCATCCGAATTCCGTTGCGGTTCAACGTGGAATCCGACCGGCCGTGCATCAGGAATGTCCCGCGATCGGTGATCGTGATCCAGTCGCCGTGCCGCCACACACCGGGGAAGACCTCGAAATAGGCTTCCCGGTAACGTTTTCCCTCAGGATCGTTCCAGAACGACACCGGCATCGACGGCATCGGTGCGGTCACGACCAGCTCGCCCACCTCGCCGCGCACCGGCTGCCCCGACTCGTCGAACGCGTCGACGGCGACACCCAGGCACGGGACCGACAACTCCCCCGGCCAGACCGGAACGGTGCGTGCTCCCCCGACGAACGCCGACACCACGTCCGTCCCGCCGGTGATCGACACGACGGGTACGGCGCGACCGACGTTCTCGGACAACCACAACGACGAAGCCGCCGGCAGCGTGGACCCCGTGACCCCCACGGCGCGGAGCGCGCTCAGGTCGTGCTCTCGTACAGGGACCACTCCCGCCTTGTCGCACGCGAGAACATAGCCGGGACTGGTGCCGGCCACCGTCACACCCAGACGGGAGACCAAGGCCCACAGTGTATCCGGCGTCGGATAGGACGGGCTACCGTCGTAGCAGACGATCGTCGCTCCCACCAGCAGACCCGCCGTCTGGAAGTTCCACATCATCCAACTGGGACTGGTGTACCAGAAGAGGACGTCCTCACGGTCGATGTCGAGCTGGAGCGCGAGCGACTTCACGTGCTCGAGGAGGACACCACCGTGTCCGTGCACGATGCCCTTGGGCAGGCCCGTCGTGCCCGAGGAGAACACCACCCACAGCGGGTGGTCGAACGGAACGGCGACCGGCTCTAGGTCGTCGTCCCGCCCGACGGCGTCTGCCCAGGCGACCGCGCCGTCGACGGTCGCGGCCGGGTCGAGGTGGGGCACGACCACCGTGAGGACCAGCGACGGCATTCCGCCGCGAAGCTGGGCGGCCGCCCCGAGCCGATCGTGTGCCTTGCCCGCGAAGCGGTAGCCGTCCGCGGTGATCAGCGCCTTCGGTTCCAGCTGGCCCAGTCGGTCGAGCGCGGCCGGCGCCGAATAGTCCTGTCCGCAGGCCGCCCACACGGCGCCGAGGGACGCCGTCGCGAGGAACGCGACGACGGCCTCCGGAATGTTGGGGAGGTACCCGACCACGCGGTCGCCGACCCCGACACCGTGGTCGCGCAGTGTGGCCGCGAGCGATGCCACGCGGGACCGCAATTCGTCCCATCCGACAGCGGCGTCGGGCACACCCTCGCCGGCGTACCGGATCGCCGTGCCGGGACGCGCGTTCCGGAAGACGTGGTCGACGTAATTGACGGTCGCCCCGGGGAACCAGACGGCACCCGGCATCGCGGCGTCGGCGAGGGCCGGTCCGGGGTCCGTGGCGGAGCGGAACTCGAAGTAGTCCCACACGTCCTGCCAGAAATCCGCCGGTTCGGCCACCGACCAGCGCCACAGCGACCGATAGTCGTCGACCGTGACGCTGTGGCGCCGCGCGACGTACGCGGCGAAATCGGTGATCACCGCGTCGCGCACGTCGGCTTCGGTGGGCACCCACTGCGGATCGGCTGTCATGGGCACCATCTTCCCCGAGAGCGCGGCCGTTCTCCGCTCTTTCGCGCCCGCGCCGGGGACCCCGGCTATTTCCCCTTCGACTCGACCTGTGCGCGGCGCAGGATCGCCTCGGCGTGACGCAGCACCGGCGCGTCCACCATCTTTCCCTCGAATGCGAAGACCCCGCGCTCGTCGGCGACCGCGGCGAGAACCCGCGTCGCCCAGTCGACGTCCTCGGCGGACGGCGCATACGCCTCCCGGATCACCGCGACCTGCGTCGGGTGGATGCCGACCTTGATGTCGAATCCGACGGCAACGGCGTCGAGCGCCTCGGCCCGCAGCCCGTCCAGGTCCTTGATGTCGAGGTACACCGAGTCCAGCGCGAGCCGGTGATACCCCTTGGCCGCCAGCAGCGTCGACGAGCGCACCTGGGTGGCGACGTCGCGGTAGCTCCCGTCGTCGCGGCGGCTCGAGTTGCCGCCCATCGCGGCCACGAGGTCCTCGGCTCCCCACATCACGCCGATGGTGCTGGCCGCCAACGCGATCTCGCTCACCGCGAGCGCACCGAGCGGCGACTCGACGAGGGCGATCACCTCGCGCGGCGCCAGCGACAGCACCTGGTCTGCGGACTCGCACTTGGCGAGCATGAGCCGGGTGTAGCGGGTGCCGTCGAGTGCCAGCAGGTCGCGCTCGTGGTCTTCGGTGCCGACCGGATTGACCCGCACCACGGTGCGATCGGGGTCCAGCGGGGTGTCGATCAGGGCGATCCGGGCGGCTTCCTTGTCCGCCGGCGCGACCCCGTCCTCGAGGTCGAGGATCACGACGTCGGCTGCCGCAGCCGCTTTCGCGTACCGCTCGGGCCGGTCGGCGGGGCAGAACAGCCAGGCGGGCCCGGGCAGTTCCCAGCTCATGACGGCCTCTTCTGGACGAGGGTCTTGCGCACCGCGATCGCGACCACGTCGCCGTTCTGGTTGCGCCCGGTGTGTTCGAGCGTGACGATGCCCTCGCCGGGACGGCTCTTCGATTCCCGCTTGTCGGCGATCCTCGTCTCCGCGTACAGCGTGTCGCCGTGGAAGAGCGGCTTCGGGAAGCTGATCTCCGAGAATCCCAGGTTCGCGACGATGGTCCCCTGCGTGAGCTGCGCCACCGACAGTCCGACCAGCGTCGACAGGGTGAACATCGAGTTGACGAGACGCTCACCGAACTGGGTGCCTTCGCTGTACGCGGCGTCGAGGTGCAGGGCCTGCGTGTTCATCGTCTGGGTGGTGAACAGCACGTTGTCGGCCTCGGTGACGGTCCGCCCGGGGCGGTGCTCGTACACCGCGCCGAGTTCGAACTCCTCGAACCACAGGCCGCGCTGGACGATCCGTGTCGCGTTGTCGGATTCGGTCACAGTCCGGCCTCCCGCGCGATGAGCATCAACTGCACCTCGGTCGTGCCCTCGCCGATCTCCAGGATCTTGCTGTCGCGGTAGTGCCGCGCCACGGTGTACTCGTTCATGAATCCGTAGCCGCCGTGGATTTGGGTGGCGTCCCGGGCGTTGTCCATCGCGGCCTCGGAGGCGACGAGTTTGGCGATGGCGGCCTGCTTCTTGAACGGTTTGCCCGACAGCATCCGGGCGGCGGCGTCATAGTACGCCGTGCGCGCGGTGTGGGCTCGCGCCTCCATGCGGGCGATCTTGAACGCGATGGCCTGGTTGTGTCCGATGGGGCGTCCGAACGCCTCACGTTCCTTCGCGTACTTGACCGACTCGTCGACGCATCCCTGCGCCGCGCCGACGCTGAGCGCGGCGATGGCGATGCGGCCCTCGTCGAGGATACGCAGGAAGTTCGCGTACCCGCGACCCCGCTCGCCGAGCAGGTTCTCCTCGGGAACACGCACGTCCGAGAAGGTCAGCGGATGCGTGTCGGACGCGTTCCAGCCGACCTTGTTGTACGCCGGCTCCGCGGTGAAGCCCGGTGTCGAGGTCGGCACCAGGATGGTGGAGATCTCCTTCTTGCCGTCCTTCGTGCCGGTCACCGCGGTGACCGTGACGAGCTTGGTGATGTCGGTCCCGGAGTTGGTGATGAACTGCTTGTTACCGTTGATGATCCATTCACCGCTGTCGAACTTGGCGGTGGTCTTCGTCCCGCCGGCGTCGCTTCCGGCGCCCGGCTCGGTGAGCCCGAACGCGGCCAGGCTCTTGCCGCTCGTCAGCTGCGGCAGCCACTCCTGCTTCTGCTCCTCGTTGCCGAACCGGTAGATCGGCATCGCGCCCAGCGACACGCCGGCCTCCAGGGTGATGGCGACACTCTGATCGACCTTACCGAGCTCTTCGAGTGCCAGGCAGAGCGCGAAGTAGTCGCCGCCCATTCCGCCGTACTCCTCCGGGAACGGCAGGCCGAACAGGCCCATGTCGGCCATCCCCGACACCACCTCGTACGGGAACGTGTGGTTGGCGTCGTGTTCCGCCGCGACCGGTGCCACCACGTTCTTGGCGAAGTCGGCGACGGTCTTCGCCAACTGCTGGTATTCGTCGGGAAGCTGTCCGGTGGCAAGGAATTCGGTCATGACGCGTCTTCTTTCGTGTCAGTGGTGTCGGTGTGCGGAGTGACCCGGGCGAGCAGTTGGTCGACCATCACCTGGTCACCGGGTGCGACGAGGATGTCGACGACGCCGTCGACGGGCGCGGTGAGCGAGTGCTCCATCTTCATCGCCTCGACGACGACGAGAGTCTGCCCGGCGGTGACGTGTGCGCCCGCGTCGGCGCCCACGGCGATGACGGATCCGGGCATGGGGCTGGTGATCTCGGCCTCGCCGGCGTGGACGTCGCCGGTGCGGACACTGAGTTCACGGACCTCGCGCAGCATGGTGGTGCCGTCGGACCCGGCGAGCCAGATGTGGCCGTCGGTCTGGGCCACCCGGTACGTTTCGCGCCGGCCGTCGATCACCACGGACAGTGTGGTTCCGTCGAGTGACGCCGTCAGCGACAGGGTGTCGCCGTCCTCGACCTGGGCCGTGGCGTCGGTCGGGCTGCCCGTGATCCGGACGTGGTCGGTGCGGGTGGCCGACGACAACCGGATGCTGGTGGGCGCGGGAACCCCGACCCGCCAGCCGCTCGGGACGTCCCACGGGTCGGACTGCGCGCGGTCGGGCCAGCGCTGCACCCAGCGGAACGCGGCCGCGGCGATGAGGGCGGCATCGGTGGCCTCCGCGGCGGCGAAGTCCTCGAGCCGCCGGTCGAGCAGACCGGTGTCGAGGTTGCCCGCCACCACGTCGGGGTCGGCAAGCAGGAAGCGCGCGAACTCGATGTTGGTGATCACTCCCAGCACCCCGGTCCCGGCCAGTGCCCGGTCCAGTTTCCGTAGAGCGCCTGCGCGGTCGTCGGCGTGAGCGATGACCTTCGCCAGCATCGGGTCGTAGTCGCTGCCGACCACCGTGCCGGGCCGTAGCCCGGAATCGACGCGGACTCCCGGGCCGCCCGGTTCGACCACATCGGCCACGAGACCGCCGGTGGGGAGGAATCCGCGACTCGGATCCTCCGCGTAGACACGGGCCTCGATGGCGTGACCGGTGAGGGTGATGTCGTCCTGGGTGAAGCCGAGCGGTTCGCCGGTCGCGACCCGCACCTGCCACTCGACGAGGTCGAGTCCGGTGACGAGTTCGGTGACGGGGTGCTCGACCTGCAACCGGGTGTTCATCTCCATGAAGAAGAACTCGTCGGGCTTGTCGGCGGAGACGATGAATTCGACCGTTCCCGCTCCGGAGTAGTCGACGGAGCGCGCTGTGTTGCACGCGGCCTCGCCGATCCGGGCGCGGGTCGCCGCGTCCAGCAGCGGCGACGGCGCCTCCTCGATGACCTTCTGGTGGCGGCGCTGCAGGCTGCACTCACGCTCACCGAGGTGCACGACGTTCCCGTGGCCGTCCGCGAGGATCTGCACCTCGATGTGCCGTGGCCGCAACACGAATCGCTCCAGGAACAGGGTGTCGTCGCCGAACGCCGACGCCGCCTCGCGCCGCGCGCTGCGCAGCGCCTCGGCGAGTGCGCCCGGCTCCTCCACCAGACGCATGCCCTTGCCGCCGCCGCCTGCCGACGGCTTGACGAGAACCGGGTAGCCGATGTCGCCTGCAGCCGCGATCAGTTCGTCGTCGGACAGGCCGGGGCGGGCGATGCCGGGGACGACGGGCACGTCGAACTTCGCCACCGCGTTCTTGGCGGTGATCTTGTCGCCCATCACCTCGATGGCGTGCGAGGACGGGCCGAGGAACGCGATGCCTGCGTCCGCGCAGGCACCGGCGAACTTGGAGTTCTCCGACAGGAACCCGTAACCGGGGTGGATCGCCTGCGCGCCGGTTGCCTGCGCCGCCGCGATCACCTTCTCGATGACGAGGTAGCTCTCCCGCGCCGCGGCCGGTCCGAGCAGGACCGCGGTGTCGGCCTCGCGGACGTGCCGCGCGTCCCGATCGGCTTCGCTGAAGACGGCGACGGAACGGATGCCCATGGCGCGCAGCGTGCGGATCACGCGCACCGCGATCTCGCCACGGTTGGCCACCAGGACGGTATCAATCCGAGTCATTTCAGTCATTCCACTCACATCCGGAAAACGCCGTAGGAGACCGGTTCGACCGGTGCGTTCGCACACACCGAGAGCGCCAGTCCGAGAACAGTTCTGGTATCGGCGGGGTCGATGATGCCGTCGTCCCACAGCCGGGCCGTCGAGTAGTACGGGTTACCCTGCGCCTCGTACTGCTCGCGGATCGGCGTCTTGAACGCCTCCTCGTCCTCCGCCGACCACGGGTTGCCCGCGCTGTCGAGTTGCTCGCTGCGGACGGTCGACAGCACCGACGCCGCCTGCTCCCCGCCCATGACGGAGATCCGGGCGTTCGGCCACATCCACAGGAACCGCGGCGAGTACGCCCGCCCGCACATCGAGTAGTTGCCCGCCCCGTAGGAGCCGCCGATCACGACCGTCAGCTTCGGGACCCGGGCGCAGGCGACGGCGGTGACCATCTTGGCGCCGTGCTTGGCGATGCCGCCCGCCTCGTAGTCGCGGCCGACCATGAATCCGGCGATGTTCTGCAGGAACAGCAGCGGAATCCTGCGCTTGTCGCACAGCTCGATGAAGTGTGCGCCCTTCATCGCGGACTCGGCAAACAGCACACCGTTGTTCGCGATGATCCCGACCGGGTGGCCCTCGATGTGCGCGAAACCGGTGACCAGGGTCTTGCCGTATTCGGCCTTGAACTCCTGGAAGGTGCCACCGTCGACGATGCGTCCGATGACCTCGTGGACGTCGTACGGGGTGCGCGGGTCGGTGGGGACCACATCGTAGAGGTCGGTCTGCGGCGCCGACGCGGGGACGGTGGAGATGACGTCCCACGGACGCTCGGCACGCGGGCCGAGGGTGGCAACGATGTTCCGCACGATCCGCAGCGCGTCCTGATCGTCCTCCGCGAGGTGATCGGTGACACCGGAGACCTTCGAGTGCAGGTCGCCGCCGCCGAGTTCCTCCGCGGTCACGACCTCGCCGGTGGCCGCCTTCACCAGCGGCGGGCCACCCAGGAAGATGGTGCCCTGGTTGCGGACGATGACGGCCTCGTCGCTCATGGCGGGCACGTACGCGCCGCCGGCGGTGCAGGAGCCGAGGACCGCCGCGATCTGCGGGATACCTGCCGCGCTCATGGTGGCCTGGTTGTAGAAGATGCGGCCGAAGTGCTCGCGGTCGGGGAACACCTCGTCCTGCCTCGGCAGGAACGCGCCGCCGGAGTCGACGAGGTAGATGCACGGCAGCTGGTTCTGCAGCGCGATCTCCTGCGCCCGCAGGTGCTTCTTCACCGTCATCGGATAGTAGGTGCCGCCCTTGACGGTCGCGTCGTTGGCGACGATCACACATTCGCGCCCGGACACCCGGCCGATGCCGGCGATGACGCCCGCACCAGGGCATTCGTCGTCGTAGAGGCCGTTCGCCGCGAGCGGCGAAATCTCGAGGAAGGGACTGCCGGGATCGAGCAGTGTGTCGACCCGGTCGCGGGGCAGGAGCTTGCCTCGGCTGACGTGCCGCTCGCGCGACTTCTCACTGCCGCCGAGAGCCGCGACCGCCAGCCTCGACTTCAGCTCGTCCACCAATTTCGTGTGCTCTGCCCGGTAGCCCTCCCGTGCAGTCGTTCCGCCCAGTGCCATCCTGCCGCCTTCTCATATTGACGCCCGTGCCGAGTGAGTTAATACTCGATAACTGAAACTAAGATAACTGTGATTAACTGAGTTGTCCAGACCACACCGGAAAAGAGCAACGCGATGACCACAGACGTCGACGGGGCGCCCATCACGCGCAGGGAGCAGATGAAGGCGGACCGACGCCGCCAACTGCTCGACGCCGCAGCCCGCCTGATCGCCGAACGAGGATTCGTCGGCGTCCGCCTCGAGGATCTCGGTTCCGCGGTGGGAATCAGCGGCCCCGCTGTGTACCGGCACTTCCCCAACAAGGACGCCGTCCTCGTGGAACTGCTCGTCGGAATCAGCACGCGACTGTTCGAGGGCGGGTCGCTGGTGGTCGCCGAAGCCACCTCTCCGGCGCACGCCCTCGAGGGTCTCGTCGACTTCCACCTGGACTTCGCGCTCGGCGAACCCGACCTCATTCGCATCCAGGATCGAGACCTGGAGAGCCTGCCTGCCGACGCCCGCCGGGAGGTCCGGCAGACGCAGCGGCGCTACGTGGAGATCTGGGTGAAGGTGCTTCTGCAGGTGGACACTTCACTGGACGAGACGGATGCCCGCACCAAGGCACACGCTACGTTCGGGCTGATCAACTCGACCCCGCACAGCGCCGATCCGACGACACCCGCGCGCACCCGGAAAGTGCTGCGCGACATGACGCTTCTGTGCCTGCGCCCGTGAGTACTTGTTAACCGCGGGCGGTTGACAAGTACTCACGGACGAAGCATCACACTCGCTTCTTGCTCGTCATCGCGGTGTACCCGAGCGTCAGCACGGCCGCGGCGGCGATGCTGATGATCCACCGGATCCAGTCGATCCCGCCGGTGTTGCCCTTGCCGAGGAGTCCCTCCCACACCCAGTACCCGATCAGCGCACCGATGATGCCGAGGACGACGGTGATGACCCACCCCATCGCCTGCTTGCCCGGAATCACGAGACGCGCCAGGACGCCGATGACCGCACCGAAGATGATGGTGCCGATGATGTTGCCGACCATGGCCCTTGTCCTCTCAACACGCAATTCATGGTGCGAGCGGAAGGTCACCGCTCCTTTCGAACATAACCACCTGGACACCCGCTCGACAGGGCTTCGGCAAATCGTTGCCAAAAGGTTCATGCGGACGTACCGCTGAGAACCCCTGCGGTCAGCGGATGCCCTGCCTCCGCAGGGCCACGGACACGGCGGCGGCCCGGGTGTCGACACCGAGTTTCGCGTAGATGTGCGCGAGGTGCGTCTTGACCGTCGCCTCGCTGATGAACAGGGCCCGGCCGAGTTCCTTGTTGGTCATCCCCTTGGCCAGCAGGGTCAGCAACTCGGCTTCCCGTGGGGTCAGGGCCTCCTCGGGGCGCTGCATCTGCTGCAGGAGTCGCGACGCGACGGGCGGCGACAACACACTCTGCCCAGCCGACGCGCTGCGGACCGCGGCGAAGATCTCCTGAGGTGTCGAGTCCTTCAGGAGATATCCGATGGCGCCGGCGTCGACGGCGCGCACCACGTCGGCGTCGGTGTCGTACGTCGTGAACACCAGCACCGGCAGATCCGGATCTACCTGCCGGATGCGCCGGATGGCCTCCACCCCGTCGATGCCGGACCCGAGGGCCAGATCCATCGTCACGAGCCGCGGCCGGGACGCCGTCACCGCGTCGACCGCCTCCTCGCCGGTGCCTGCCTCGGCGATCACCTCGATGTCCGGCTGCGAATCGAGAAGGGCGCGCAGCCCGGCCCGGACGACGGCATGGTCGTCGACCAGCAACACGGTGACGGTCGTCATTCCACGGTTCCCCGCGCGCACGGTATCTGGGCGGCCACCACGGTGCCGTCGCCCGGGGCACTCTCGACGGTGAACGTTCCGCCCAGTTGCTCGACGCGCCTGCGCATCGCACGGAGACCGTATCCACCGCGGGCCGTCGGCAGCCTCGCCGGGGCAGGGTCGAATCCGGTGCCGTCGTCGAAGATGTCCAGCGCCACCGCATCCGGCAGATACGTCAGTGTCACACCGACCGTCTCGGCGTGGGCGTGCCGGGCGATGTTGGAGACCGCGCTCTGGGTGATCCTCAGTAGCGCGTGCGCCACCTCCGCCGGAATCGCGATCGGAGTGCCGACGACCCGGAGTTCCGCCCGCGGATGATGAGTCCGGGCCGCGGCGAGCAGCGCCACGTCGATCGGCTGGGTTTCGAGGTTGGGCGCGGCGAGATGGTGTACGAGACTGCGCGTTTCGGCCAGGTTCTCCCGCAACGTTCCGGTCGCCACCCGAACGTCCTCGCGTGCCCGCGACTCGGTCCGCGGATCTGCCTGCGCCCAGATCTGCTCGGCCGCCTCGAGCCGGAGCAGGCTGCTCGTCAGCCCCTGTGTCACGGTGTCGTGGATCTCGCGGGCGAGCCGTTCGCGTTCGGCGAGCGCGCCTGCCGCCCGCTCGGTCTCGGCGAGCCGCGATCGGGTGTCCGCGACCTGGCGGAGCAGACGCACCCGTTCCCGGCTGTCCCGCTCGATCTGGCTGTACGCCATGACGATCAGCGCTCCCGTGCACAGCGGTCCCACCAGCACCGCCCACTCGGTGCGCCCGGAGAAGGTGAAGAATGCCAGTGACGTGAGGACGGCGAGCACGCCGACGACCGGGTACGCGATCCGGCTCGGGTAGGCACGCGTGCACAGGAAGAACATGGGAAAGGCACACCAGGCGAAACTGGGAGCCAACCAGACGAGTACCGCCCACGTCGTGAGGACTGGCACGACCCAGGGTTCCCACGCCCCGTCTCGTCGCGCCACGACGGCGGTGAGTGTGTACAACGCGGCGAGTGCGGCGATCAACGCGGTCACGACGACGAATCGCCCACTCACACCGTGGTACGTCAGATACCGCGCCGTCGACGTCGCGAGGAGGACGTAGAAGGAGATGTGGATTGCGGTGGCGAGCGGGCCGCGCAGGCCCGCGCCGGCCGACCTGTCCACTCCGTCCGCGGGTGTCGTCACGCCGATGAATCCTACGGACCTCCGCCGGGTCGCGGATCCACCGTTCGGATGATCTGCCGGCGCCGCACGGATGAGCCCGGGAGCGCCGTCGGCCCGATGTGGTCGCCGGTACCGCCGGGGCAGGCTGGTCACGTCAGCCCGTCACTGCCCGAAAGGCCTTCCGATGCGCACCTCCCACCGCCTGCCTCGCATTCTGGCGATCACCATCCCGCTGGCCGCGATCGTCGTCACCTCGGCGTGCGGCACATCCTCGACCGACGAGGCTGCGGCGACGTCCACTCCGGTCGCGGCCGCCGCCGCACCCGCCCCGATCGACGACACCGCGAACGGTGTCGTGACCCAGAACCGGCTCGGCATCGCCGCCGCGCAGACAGCCGCGCAGGCGGCCCTCGCGAGGTGCCAGGCCGACGGACTCGGCGCCGTCTCCGTCTCGGTGGTCGATCGCGCCGGAAACGTGCAGGCCCTGCTGCGCGGGGACAATGCCGCCCAGCACACCGTCGAGGCAGCCCGGCAGAAGGCGTACACCGCGGCCGCGTTCGGAGCGAACACCAGCGACCTGAGCGATCGAGCCAAGGGCGACGGCGCGACGGTCGCCGATCTGCCCGGCACGTTGTTCCTCGCAGGCGGGGTGAGCGTGAAGTCCGCGGCCGCGTCGATCGCGGGCATCGGCGTCGGCGGTGCTCCCGACGGGATGAAGGATCAGGCTTGCGCAGCCGCCGGTCTCGACGCGATCGCCGGCGCCCTGGGTTGAAGAGCCGCCCCCGCGTCGACGCCCGAACTCGAGCACGCACTGTTCGACGCCGTCGCCCGTGACGACGCGTCGGCGGTGCGCGCGCTGCTCGACGCCGGAGCCGACGTGAACGCGAAGAACGCCCGCGAGGACTCGGCGTTCCTGTACGCAGGTGCGGAGGGGCTGAACGAGATCCTCGCGCTCACCCTGGACCACGGCGCCGACGTCACCGACACCAACCGGTTCGGCGGAACCGCGCTGATCCCGGCGGCGCGCTGATCCCGGCGGCCGAGCACGGCAACGTCGAGTCCGTGCGGATGCTGGTCGAGGCGGGTGTGCCGGTGAACCACGTCAACGATCCGGGCTGGACGGCACTCCTCGAGGCGGTGGTCTACGGCGACGGCTCCGACCGCTACCAGGACGTCGTCCGCCTGCTCCTCGGCGCGGGCGCCGATCCGGCCATCGAGGATGCCGACGGCCGGACGGCCCTGCAGCACGCGGAGCGACGCGGCCAGCACGCCGTCGCGGCGCTGCTACGGACCAGCTGACGGGGGCGGGTCAGGTGCGCCCGATCAGGTCGAGGGACTGCTCGCGCATCTCGACCTTGCGTACCTTGCCCGTCACGGTCATCGGGAACTCGTCGACGACATGCACGTACCTCGGGATCTTGTAGTGGGCGAGTTTGCCGGTGCAGAATTCGCGCACCTTCGCCGCGTCCAGGGGTTCGGTGTCCTCCTTCATCCGCACCCACACCATCAGTTCCTCCCCGTACTTCGGGTCGGGCACCCCGATCACCTGCGCGTCGAGGACGTCCGGATGGGTATACAGGAATTCCTCGATCTCCCGCGGGTAGACGTTCTCCCCACCGCGGATCACCATGTCCTTGATCCGCCCGGTGATCGCGACGTACCCGTCGGAATCCATCACCCCGATGTCGCCGGTGTGCATCCACCGGCCCGCGTCGATCGCCTCCGCCGTCTTCTCCGGGTTGTTCCAGTACCCGAGCATCACCGAGTACCCGCGGGTGCACAGCTCCCCCGGCTCACCCCGCGGAACGGTCAATCCCGTTGCCGGATCGACGATCTTGACCTCGAGGTGCGGGCCCACCCGGCCGACCGTCGACACCCGCTGATCGATGGTGTCGTCGAAACGGGTCTGCAGCGACACCGGCGACGTCTCGGTCATCCCGTAGCAGATGGCGACCTCCGCCATCCCCATCAGCTCGATGACGTGCTTCATCACCTCCACCGGGCACGGCGATCCGGCCATGATCCCGGTCCGCAGACTCGACAGGTCGTAGGAGTCGAAGTCGTGGTCGGCGAGTTCGGCGATGAACATCGTCGGCACCCCGTACAGCGACGTGCACTTCTCCGCCTCGACGGCCAGTAGTGTCGCCTTCGGGTCGAACGACGGCCCCGGAATCACCATGGTGGCACCGTGACTGGTGCACGCGAGGTTGCCCATGACCATGCCGAAGCAGTGGTAGAACGGCACCGGGATGCACACCCGGTCCTGCTCGGTGTAGTGGCACAACTCGCCGACGAAGTACCCGTTGTTGAGGATGTTGTGGTGACTGAGCGTCGCCCCCTTCGGGAACCCGGTTGTCCCCGAGGTGTATTGGATGTTGATCGGGTCGTCGGGTGACAGCGCGGCCTGCGCCGCCGGCAGCCGGGCCGGGTCCGCGGCGCGGGCGGCCGCACCGTCCGACGCCAGCCTGCTCCACTCCGCACTTCCGAGCAGCACGACCATCTCGAGGTCGGGGCACTGCGGCCGCACCTCCTCGATCATCGCCGCGTAGTCCGACGACTTGAACTGCGGAGCCGACGCCAGCAGCCGGATCCCGGCCTGGTCGAGCACGTACCTCAATTCGTGCGCCCGGTAGGCGGGGTTGATGTTGACCAGGATCGCGCCGATCTTCGCGGTCGCGTACTGGATCAGCGTCCACTCCGGGCAGTTCGGCGCCCAGATCCCGACCCGGTCGCCCTTCCCGATGCCCCGCTCGAGCAACCCCGTCGCCACGGCGTCGACGTCCCGCTTCAGTTCGGCGTACGTCCACCGCCGCCCCGACGGCCGGTCGACGAGGGCGTCACGATCGGCGTGGGCCGCCACCGCCCGGTCGAAGTTGTCTCCGATGGTCTCACCGAGCATCGGGGCGTCCCACACGCCGTGGGTGTAGCTGGGAAGCGGGGTCGTCATCACTCTTCCTCTCCAGGAGCCTGTTCAGGCGCCTACGGGACGGGCAGACCGGAAGGCCCTTCCGCGGTCGAACTTACTCTTGGTTGTTGTGATCCAGGGCATACTGCACGGCGAGGGGTGCCGGTAACTGTGCGAAGTCCGGACACCCCTCGCCTGCGCCGTCAGAGCGCGTCGTCTTTCGTTTCCACCAGGGCCTTCGTGCACACCAGGCTCACCACGCCGAGGACGGCGAGCAGCACACCGATCGCGGCGCTGCCGTACGCGGACGCCAGGGGCGCGGCGATCAGCGGCGGCACCGCGCCGCCGAGCACACCGGCGAGGTTGTAGCCGAGACCCGCACCGGTGTAGCGGTACCGCGTCTGGAACATCTCCGGGAGCAGGGCGCCGCAGGGACCGTAGGCGATTCCGAAGATGGCGAGCGTGATCATCACACCGACCGTGAACGCGACGGGCGAACCCGTGTCGAGCAGCGGGAACAGCACGAGCGCCCACACGACGGCCAGGCCGCAGGAGATCATGATGACCCGTCGACGTCCGATCCGGTCCGAGTACAGCGCGGAGACGACGATGGTGAATCCGAAGACCACCGCCGAGGCGATCCCGACCGTCAGCACGAACGGGCGGCTGAACCCGAGGGTCTTCGTGCCGTAGCTGGTGAGAAACGCCGTGCCCATGTAGAAGAACGCGAACAGGGTGGCCAGCGCACCGGCCGAGAGGAGGATCTCCTTGGTCTGGAACCGCCAGGCGTCCATCAGCGGGAGGGTCCGCGGGGCCGCGCCGGCCCGGTCGGCCTGCTGAGCGGCACGGAACACCGGCGTCTCTTCGATCGCCAGCCGCATGTAGAGGCCGATTCCGACGAGGACTGCACTGAACAGGAAGGGAATCCGCCACCCGTAGTCGAGAAAGACCTCGTTGGTGTCGCCGAGCAGGCTGCCGGTGACGAGGAACGTGGCACTGGAGAGGATGAAGGCCACTGCGGGCCCGAGTTGCGGGAACATCGCGTAGAGGCCGCGTTTGCCCGGCGGTGCGTACTCCGCCGTCAGCAGCGTGGCGCCTGCCCATTCGCCGCCGACGGCGAATCCCTGCCCGAAACGCAGCAGCACCAGCAGGATCGGGGCCGCGACCCCGATCGTCGCCGCCCCGGGCAGCAACCCGATCAGGAAGGTCGAGACGCCCATCAGGATGAGCGTCGAGATCAGGGTCTTCTTGCGTCCGATCCGGTCACCGTAGTGCCCGAACAGCATGGCGCCCACCGGCCTGGCGACGAAGGCCACGGCGAATGTCGCGAAGGAGGCGACGGTGCCCGCGGTGGAGCCGAGGGCGGGGAAGAACACCGTGGGGAACACCAGGGCTGCGGCGGTGCCGTAGATGAAGAAGTCGTAGAACTCGATGGTCGTGCCGATGCCACTGGCAATGGCGACCTTGCGGACGCTGGTACCGCCCTGTCGCACCGGCGTGGGGGCGTGGGGGGCGCCCGCACCCGAGTTGGAGACTGTGGTCACTCGATTCCTCCGTGGTCCGTGGGGAACGCCCTGGTGGGCGTATCCCGGATGAGAGGAAAAGTAGTGATCCGGCTCACTGCGTCACCACCCCCGAATAGGGGGGTGGTGACGCGGCTCACGTCACTCGGTGGCGCCGGACGCGCCGATCAGCTCCCTGCGCAGCTCGGTCCACACGGTGGCGTACGAGTCGATCACCGGTTCCGAGATCCACTTCGCCTCCCCTGCAGCGACTTTCGCGAGAGCGTCGGCAAACAGGTCCTGGTAGCGGGACAGCCGGGGCACGAACGCCGACAGGTCGTCGAACACGACGGATGCGCGGCGGTCCAGATCGGCCAGCTGATCGGCGTCGGCCGTGTCGATCAGTCCGACGAACTCTTCGTGGAACGGAACGAAGCTCTCGTACACCTCGGCGATGGAATCCTCGTCGATGGACACCCGCTCGGCGTCGAGCTGGTCCTCGAGCTCCGCCAGCCCGGCGTCGGTGAGCGCGATCCGGCCGTCCGAGACTTCCTGAGCCTTGCCCTGGGTCAGCAGCGCGTCGTAGGCGGCCTGCGCGGACGCGGCGCTCACACCGAGATGTTCGGCCAGCACCGCCGCGCTGACCTGCTCTTTCAACCGGACCGCCTGCAGCAGGGCCAACTCGTCCACATTGCCAGCGAAGGCCATAGATCTCTCCTCGTCACACCCCGTCCAGGGCGGTTCTCCGCAGGCCCGGTCGGACCTGCCGCCCTTTAGATAACACGACTACAGTTCGAGGATCTCCGAGGGGGCTGCCAGCGCATCCGCACGGGAAGTGTCCTTCAACTCCACTCCGGACCGGCCCAGTTTCCTCGCGCCGGACACGAGACCCGCCACGACGCGGGCGGCGAGTTCGTAGCCGAGCCCCTCGGGTGGGTGGATGTTGGACACGCAGTTCCGGTCCGCGTCGGTGCGTCCGGGACGCGGGAGGTGGGTGAGATAGACACCGACGCTGTCGGCCACCGACAGTCCCGGCCGCTCCCCGATCAGCAGGACGAGCGTCTGCACACCCAGGGCCTGCGCGATGTGGTCCCCGAGCGCCACCCGGGCCTGGGTCGCGATCACCGGTGGTGCCAGCGAATACGTTCCGCCGAATTCGTCGACCAGCGCGGACAGCAGCGACACCCCGTGATCGGTGAGCGCCCGGGGCGACAACCCGTCGGCGAGGACGAATCCCACCTCGGCGTGTCCCGCGGGAACCGCGGACAGGTCCGCGGGCGTGCGACCGAGGTCGGGCCTGCGGAGGTATTCGCTCCGATCCGACGCCTGACTCGTCACGACCACCGGCTTCCCGAGTCCCACGGCCTCGACCTGCTCGGCCAGCGCCTGCGCGTCGAGCGGTTGGTGGACGGCGTCGCGTGCCGCGGCGTGCGCCGACCGGAATTCGAGGACGCGCTGGGTGGGGAGGGCGTCGCCGGTGCGGCCGAGACCGATACGCGCCTGCGTGGTGGCCCGCAGTTCCGCCCAGAAGTCGTGCACCACAGGATCGCTCATCGTGCCCCCGTCAGCGCGCGAAGCGGCGACGCCGCGGCATCGACCGGCAGGACCCGGCCCGCGTCGTCGACCATGCCGAGCCGGCGCATCCACTCCTCGAATTCCGGCGCCGGCCGCAGTCCGAGCACTTGGCGGGCGTACAGCGCGTCGTGGAACGACAGACTCTGGTATCCGAGCATGACGTCGTCCGCGCCGGGCACCGCGATGACGAAGGCGGCGCCCGCGACACCGAGCAGGGTGAGCAGGGTGTCCATGTCGTCCTGGTCGGCCTCGGCGTGATTGGTGTAGCAGACGTCGACCCCCATCGGCAGGCCCAGGAGTTTTCCGCAGAAATGGTCCTCGAGCCCGGCCCTGATGATCTGCTTGCCGTCGTACAGGTACTCCGGTCCGATGAACCCGACCACCGTGTTGATCAGCAGCGGTTCGAGATCCCGGGCCACGGCGTACGCCCTGGTCTCGAGGGTCTGCTGGTCGACGGGCCTGCCGCCGGTGCCGAGGTGGGCTCCCGCGCTGAGCGCCGAACCCTGCCCCGTTTCGAGGTACATGACGTTGTCGCCGACGGTTCCGCGCTTCAGCGACCGGCCGGCCGCGTTGGCCTCACGGAGCAAGGCGATGTCGACGCCGAAACTGGAATTGGCGCCCTGCGTTCCGGCGATGGACTGGAACACCAGGTCGACGGGAACGCCTTCCTCGATCAGCCCCATCGTGGTCGTCACGTGCGACAGCACGCACGACTGCGCGGGAATGTCGAAGCGCTGCCGGATGTCGTCGAGCAGGTGCAGGAGTTCGGCGGTGGCGTGCGGCGAATCGGTGGCCGGGTTGATTCCGATCACGGCGTCGCCGCAGCCGAGCAACAGGCCGTCGAGCGTGGCCGCCGCGATTCCGCGCGGGTCGTCGGTGGGATGGTTGGGCTGAAGCCGGGTGCCCAGGTGCCCGGGCACACCGAGCGTCGTCCGGAATCCGGCGGTGACGGTGACCGCCCGCGCGACCGCGATGAGGTCCTGGTTGCGCATGATCTTGCTGACCGCCGCGACCATCTCCGGCGTGAGGCCCGGGGCGACGCGGCGGAACGTCTCGGCCGCGCCGTCCCGCGCCGCGACATCGAGCAGCCAGTCGCGCAGGCCGCCCACCGTGAGGTGGGAGATCTCGCCGAACGCGACCCGGTCGTGCGAATCGATGATGAGCCGGGTGACCTCGTCGTCCTCGTACGGCACGACGAGTTCGTTCAGGAACGTGCCCAGTGGGACATCGGCCAGCGCCCACTGCGCTGCAGCGCGTTCGGCGTCCGAGGACGCCGCGCATCCGGCGAGTTCGTCACCGCTGCGCAGCGGCGTCGCCTTGGCCATGAGGTCGACGAGGCCGTCGAACGTGTACCCGGTTCCGGCTATCCCGTGGCTGTAGGTGGTCATTCCAGTTCTTCCTCTGCCTTCGCAAGAACAGCAAACTCCTCGTCGGGCGAATTGGCAACGAGATGGTGGCGGCTGTACAGGCCGAAGTAGGCCATGAAGGCCGCGAACGCGCCGAGGGTCCACAGTGCGGCGACGGGATCGACGAGGAAGGTGGCGATCACGGCGGCGGCCGCGATGACGAGCGCGAACGACGTGGTGACGATGCCGCCGGGTGTCCGGTAAGGCCGCTTCATCTCCGGCTCGCGCCTGCGGAGGACGATGTGGCTGACCATCATCAGCACGTAGCTGACCGCTGCGCCGAGCACCGCCATGTTGAGGAGCATCGCGCCTTCACCGGTCAGAGAGAGGACGAAGCCGATGACACCGGGCACGATGAGTGCGAGCGTGGGCGCCTTCCGCGAGTTGGTGATCGACAGGTTCGTCGGCAGGTATCCGGCGCGGGACAGCGCGAACGTCTGTCGCGAATACGCGTACATGATCGAGAAGAAGCTGGCGACGAGGCCGGCGAGTCCGATGTAGTTGACGACCTTCGCCGCGGTGCCGTCGCCGAGCGCCTCGACCAGCGGGTTGCCCGACGTGGACAGGCTCTCGGCGCCCAGCGCACCGGTCGCGAGGAACAGGACCGAGGCGCCCGTGACGATGAGGACGAGCATGCTGATGATGATTCCGCGCGGAACGTTCTTCTCCGGTTCGCGCGCCTCCTCCGCTGCCAGCGGCACGCCCTCGACGGCCAGGAAGAACCAGATCGCGAACGGGACCGCCGCCCAGATGCCGAATGCGCCGAACGGCAGGAAACTCGATGCCCCCGCGGCGTCGGTCGCGGCGATGTCGGTGAGGTTGCTCGCGTCGAACAGGCCGATCGCGGAGATCGCGAAGATGACGAGACCCACCAGTGCGATCGCGGTGATCACGAACATCGCCTTGAGGGCCTCGCCGGCACCTGTGAGGTGGATTCCGATGAAGATGGCGTAGACCGCCAGGTACACCCACCACCCGTCGGTGATCCCGAACAAATTCAGCGATTCGACGTAGCTGCCGATGAACGTCGCGATGGCGGCCGGTGCGATCGCGTATTCGATGAGAATGGCCGTGCCGGTGGCGAATCCGCCCCACGGGCCGAGCGCGCGCCGGGCGAATGTGTAGCCACCGCCCGCGGCGGGAAGGGCCGACGACATCTCCGCCATGCCCAGGACCATCGTGAGGTACATTCCGGCGATGACGACGCCGGCGATCAGCAGGCCACCGAATCCGCCCTCGGCCAGTCCGTTGTTCCATCCGGCGTAGTCGCCGGAGATCACGTAGCTGACGCCGAGGCCGGCGAGGAGCACCCACCCCGCCGAACCCTTTCGGAGTGTGCGTTTTTCGAGATAACTACTATCTTCCGAGTGGAAGTCGGCAGCATCGTGATGTTGCCCGGTTCCGGAATTCTTGGATGGTTCTACGAGTGACATTCCGTCCCCTACGTCGATCCGAATGTTGCCTCGACGGCGCCGCTCGAAAACGGCGCCGAACGGCCGAGGCCAATGGTGAATGAGCTGTGTACACGTCGTGTCAGCGGAACGTGACCACGACGTAAAAACCGCGGTCGCAGTGAACTTCGGGCGCTAGGAGCCCGGGCGGCGAGCGGGCACGGGACATGCGTCGACGGCTTCTGCGACCACTTGCGGTTCGGGTGACGGTGCGGGCCTCCAGCCCTGCTCCCACCGCTCGCCCACGATGACGTCCTCCGAGGCGAGGATGGTGTTCTCCTCCGGGGTGAAGGCACGCGCACGGCTGAGGAAGCGCATGCCTTCCGGGCTTTCGAGGCTGAAACCCGATCCGCGACCGGGCACCACGTCGAGCACCAGCTGGGTGTGCTTCCACGCCTCGAACTGGGAACCGGAGATCCACACGGGCACCGCGTCGGCATCCTCGGGCCTGCTGGACGGGGTCTCCCCGACACCGAGTCGCAGGTCGAGGACACCGAGCAGCACGTCCCGGTCGCCGACGATGAATTCCCCGTCCGGGTAGCACATCGGCGCGGAGCCGTCGCAGCATCCACCGGACTGATGCATCATCAGCGCCCCGTGGGTACCGCCGAGGCGGCAGAGAAGCTCCACCGCCCCTGCGGTTGCCTTCAGGCGCTGAGGCGCCCGGGGTACGTCCATCAGAAGAAGCCCTGAGCCTTCTGGGCGTAGCTGACCAGCAGGTTCTTGGTCTGCTGGTAGTGCTCGAGCATCATCAGATGGTTCTCGCGGCCGATGCCCGACTGCTTGTAGCCACCGAACGCGGCGTGCGCGGGGTACTGGTGGTACGTGTTGGTCCACACCCGCCCGGCCTGGATGTCGCGACCGGCCCGGTACGCGACCCCACCGTCGCGGGACCACACGCCGGCCCCGAGGCCGTACAACGTGTCGTTGGCGATCTCGATGGCCTGGTCGTAGTCCTTGAACGACGTCACGGACACGACGGGTCCGAAGATCTCCTCCTGGAAGATCCGCATCTTGTTCTGACCGGTGAAGATGGTCGGCTGCACGTAGTAGCCGCCGGACAGGTCGCCGCCGAGCTCGGCACGCTCGCCACCGGTGACGACCTTGGCGCCTTCGCCCTTGCCGATCTCGATGTACGACAGGATCTTCTCGAGCTGGTCGTTGGACGCCTGCGCGCCGATCATCGTGTCGGTGTCGAGCGGATCGCCCTGACGGACCGCCTTGGTGCGGATGGCCGCCATCGCGAGGAACTCGTCGAAGATGTCTTCCTGGATCAGCGAACGCGACGGGCAGGTGCACACCTCGCCCTGGTTGAGAGCGAACATCGTGAAGCCTTCGAGCGCCTTGTCCTGGTAGTCGTCGTTGGAGGACAGGACGTCGGAGAAGAAGATGTTGGGGCTCTTGCCACCGAGTTCGAGGGTGACCGGGATCAGGTTCTGCGACGCGTACTGCATGATGAGGCGGCCCGTGGTGGTCTCGCCGGTGAACGCGATCTTCCGGATCCGCGGGCTCGAGGCGAGCGGCTTGCCTGCCTCGACGCCGAAGCCGTTGACGATGTTCACCACGCCGGCCGGGAGCAGGTCGCCGATGACGGAGATCAGATGCAGGATCGACGCGGGGGTCTGCTCGGCGGGCTTGAGGACGACCGCGTTACCCGCGGCGAGGGCGGGAGCGAGCTTCCACACGGCCATGAGGATCGGGAAGTTCCACGGAATGATCTGCCCGACGACGCCGAGCGGCTCGTGGAAGTGGTAGGCGACGGTGTCGGAGTCGATCTCCGACAGGGCGCCTTCCTGGGCGCGGATCGCGCCGGCGAAGTACCGGAAGTGGTCGATCGCCAACGGAATGTCGGCGTTCAGGGTCTCGCGGATCGGCTTGCCGTTGTCCCAGGACTCGGCGAGCGCGATGGACTCGAGGTTCTCCTCGATGCGGTCCGCGATCTTGTTCAGGATGATGGCGCGCTCGGCCACCGACGTCTTGCCCCAGGCCGGAGCCGCGGCGTGTGCGGCGTCGAGTGCGAGTTCGATGTCTTCCGACGTCGAACGCGCGACCTCGCAGAACGGCTGCCCGGTGACCGGTGTCGGATTCTCGAAGTACTGGCCCTTGACGGGCGCAACCCACTGGCCGCCGATCCAGTTGTCGTAACGCGATTGGAAGGACATGACGGCGTCGGGCGAACCCGGGCGGGCATACACGGTCATCGATAACTCCCTGGTGTCGTGAAACTCGGGTGAACTTTCTCGGTGTGACTCACAACACTAGGGACCGTACCGTTGCAACTACGTTGCGTACTGCCGATCGAACAGATCGATCCTGGACTTGACCTGCGCGTACAGGGGTGAACGCGGGTCGAGTCCGGCGAGATACGCCTCCCACGCGGCCACGTCCTCGCGGCCGTGGACCGAGGTGGTCCACTTGGCGAGCAGCCCGTGATCGCCCTCCCGCAGCAGCGCCGCCTGCACGCGGGCCCGCAGTTCGTCCCGCAGGTCCTCCACCCCCGGCGACTCCGACCCGGGGAGCACCGGGCCCGAGTAGACGTCGAGGGCGGCGGCGAGCTCACCCCGGTCCAGGGCGCCGCGCACCTGCCGGACGTCCGACGTCAATTCGGCGAGCAGTCGATAGGGTCGCGAGCCGAGGTTGGCGGGACCGAAAACCTTTCGCAGACGCGACATCTCGGCTCGAATGGTGACTGCGTCGAGTTCGTTCTCGTCGAGCAGGACCGCGAGGCGGTCGGAACTCAGCCCCTCGGGATGCTCGGCGAGGAGCAGGAGGATCTCCGCGTGCCGCTGCGACAACGGGATGCGGTCGGCTCCCCGCACCAACGTCGGGCGTCCCGAGCCCAGCACCTCCAACCGCAGCGCCGTCTCGACGAGCGGTTGCGGCGACCGCAGCAGGTGCAGGCGCAGTTCCGCCTCGGCGGCCGCGACGGTGGCCCTGATCAGCGACAGCACCTCGGGCACCGCCACCCGGGGACCCCCGGTGATGTCGATGGCGCCGACGATCAACCCCGTCGCCGGGTCGTGCACGGGCGCCGCCGAGCAACTCCAGTCGTGCACCGACCGGCTGAAATGCTCGGCGCCGAAGATCTGCACACAATGGTCGAGTGCCAGCGCGGTGCCCGGCGCGTTGGTGCCGACGGTGTCCTCACTCCAGTCGGCGCCCTCGACGAAGTTCATCTCCAGCGCCCGGTCCTTGGCCGACGAATCGCCCTCGACCCACAGCAACTGCCCCTTCTCGTCGGTGATGGCCACCAGCAGTCCCGTGTCGGCGGCATCCTCGACGAGAAGCTTGCGCACCACCGGGCGGATGATCGACATCGGGTGCGACGCCCGGTACGTGGCGAGATCCGCGGCCGCCAGATCGACCGCGCGGGCCGACCCGTCCGGGTTCACGCCCTTGCTGGTGCTCCGCATCCACGAGTCGAGGATGACGGAACGGACGGAATTTCCCTCGCCCTCCGGGGCACGACCTGCGGGTGCGTGCCGATCGACGAACAACTGGTGCGCCGAGGACACCCTGCGTGCCAGCATCGCGACGTCGTCTCCAGGGCGCACGGCAACCCACGGATTGCCCCCTGTGGGCGGTTGACTCTGCATCGAACTCCTCCACGGCGTCTCTGCCTACTGTAACCCGGGTCACACGGGGTTGGGTCGTCGCCCCGATCACTCCTTCGGCCCCGGTCACTCCCTCAGGAAGGTACCGACCCGCTCCGCGACCATGACCGCCGTGGCGTGCGGTCCACGGCTCGGGACCACCGGGAACACGGAGGTGTCGGCGAGCGTCAACCCCGTCACTCCCCTGACGTCGCATCGTTCGTCCACCACGGCCCCCGCGTCTGCGCTCTCCCCCATCCGGCAGCTGCCACTCAGGTGCAGCGACGTCCCCAGATGGGCGAGCACCGAGCGATCGGACACCTCCTCGGACAGCGGCACGAGGAGCGAGCCGAGCTCGCGCGAGTGGAGCAGCTCCAGTCCGATGGCCTGCCCCTCCCGGAGCGCCCGCCGATCGGAGGCGGATTGCGCGTAACGGTATTCGATCCGCGGACGGTCGTGCCGGTGTCGCGATGTGAGCCGGATGTCGCCCCGGCTCTCCGCCGCCATGAGCCCGATCCCGAGGATCGGATCGGGCTGCCCCGAACCGGGGACGAGCACGTCGAACGGCGCGGTGTACGGACGGATCTCGAGGTCGCCGACGTTCAGGACCGTCTCGACGACCGGGCTCGTGTCGCTGCGCCGGAGGGCGGTCCTGATGCGGTACGGCAGAGCGACTTCCGGGTGATCGCTGAAATCGGTGCCGACTCCCGGCAGGTCGACGATCACCGGAATGCCATTGTCCCTCAGGTGTTCCGACGGACCCACTCCCGAACGCATCAGCAGCACCGGCGTTTCGACGGCGCCGGCTGCCAGCACCACACGGCCCGCGTGAACGGTGCGCCGCACGCCGCCGGACTCGACCTCCACGCCGACGGCCTCCGTACCGGAGAACAGAATTCGGACGACGCCCGCGCTGGTCTCGACCGTCAGGTTGGGACGCTCCCACGCCGGCAGCAGATAGGCGGCGGCCGTGCCGACCCGGCGGCCGCCGTCGATATTGAGCGGGACGGGTCCGATCCCGCCGGCGCCTGCGCCGTTCTTGTCGGGTTCCTCCGGATGCCCGGCCCCGACCGCCGCTGCGCAGAACGCTGCGCTGATCTCGCTCAGTTGCTCCGCGGACTGCCTGCGCACGGGCATCGGCCCGGTGGTGCCGTGCCGATCGTCGTCGAAGTCGGCGTCGCGCTCGAGTGCCCGGAAGACCGGCAAGACGTTCTCGTACGACCACGACGCGGGCCAGTGCCGAAAATCCGCTTCCGTCGCGCGGACGAAGTAGGCGCCGTTGACGGCTCCCGAACCGCCGAGAACGCGACCGCGCACCATGGCCGAGGGCACACTCGGCGCCAATTCCACACCGTACGTCTCCGTGAACGCGCTACCCGGACCGACCGGCAACGTCCGGTAGTCGAGCACGGGACAATCGACGGCCGACCGGTACCCGGGTCCCGACTCGAGGAGGAGTACCGATCGTGCCGGATTCTCACTGAGCCGGGCGGCCACCACGCATCCACTCGAACCGCCGCCGACGACCACGACGTCGGCGGCGTCAATCGGATCGGCCACTACGACTTCAACCGGGGCTTCAACGCGTCGAGGTCACGGGCGGCGAGGGCACCCTTCCAGAGGCCGGCGCCGTACGCGACGTCGTCCAACCGCTTGAACACCGTGTGCCGCACCGGTCCCAGGCCCCCGGGTTCCCGGTGCGTCACCCAGTCGGCGACGCCCTCCGCGACGGCGACGGCGAAGGCGATGCGGCGAATCCGTTTCGACAGCAGCACCGCCGCGAGCGTGACGGGCCAGTAATGACGACACATCGCGGAGGCCAGCTGCCACGCCCCGCCGGCAAAACCCTGGGCTGCGAGGATGGCCGCGATGCGGGTCGGCTGGTCGAGACCGGTGAACATGCGGCGCAGGCGCACCACCATCATCGCGAGGGTGGCGACGGCGCCGAGGAGACCCAGCCGGGTGCACGTGGCGGCGGCGATACAGGCGAAGAACGTCCACGGCGACATCGACAGCGGCGGGACCATGCCCTCATGCCTCGCCGCGAGCGGCGCCGCACCGGTGCCGTAGAACAGCTTGCGGCCGAACCACTTTCCGAACATCACCCGGTGATCGTGCGCAACGTGGGCCACCGGCTCGTAGCGCAGGCGCCAACCGGACTCCTGGAGTCGCCAGCACAGGTCGACGTCCTCGGCCACGTGCATGGACTCGTCGAAGCCGCCGAACTCGTCGAGGACCTCACGCCGGGCGATCATCGCGGCGCTCGGGACATACGACACCGGACCGCCGGACTGGACCGCGGACTCCTTACGCCCCAGGTCGAGGGAGGACCGGGCGTGCTCGTACCGCGCGAGCGTGCTGGCCTCGGGTTCGAGCGCGACGATCCTCGGAGCGACCAGCGCGACCGCGGGATCGCTGAAGTGACCGAGCATGACCTCGATCCAGCCCGTTCGGGGCAGGACGTCGGAGTCGAGGAACGCCACGAACGGAGTTGCGGCGTAACGCAGACCGGTGTTTCGCGCCGCCGCCGGGCCCTTGGCCGTCTCGTGGCGAAGGACGGTGACCCGGCCACCGCACCCGTTCTGCAAAGCGGGGGCGACGATCGGGACGTCGGAGCCGTCGTCCACGACGACCACGTCCAGTCCGCGGAGTGACGCCAGTACCCGATGCAGTCCGGACGCATTGTTCTTCACCGGAATGACTACGGTGACGTCCCGCGGTGACGGAGTACTCATCGGTCGCGGGTTCGCGACACCCGAGTCGAGGAGGCGGCGTGCGACCACCGCGGACTGCGGATCCACGACCTCGAGGTAGCCGTCGCCGATCATGGCCGCGGCGGTGGGGGCCAGCTTCAACATCCGAGTCGGCGAACCGCCGATGAGCACTCGACCTCCGGAGTATGCGCGTACCTTGGGGTCGATTCGGATCCCGAATCCATCGGGAAGACGAGCTTGGCGCATCAGTCGATCGTATGCGGGTCGGAGACCGCTGGCAGGGCATGCCGGAAATAAAACGCGGGAACATGCCGGAAATTCGCCCTCGGCGACTCGAGGACGCCCGCGCGGGTCATTGGAGCCTCCCATCGTGGCCCGGTTCCCACCGGGCAAGTGCCTTGGTGACTGTGTCGACGAGTACGCCGAAGTTCTGCGCCCCCTCCGCCGCCGTTGCGCTCGTCGGGTCACCGAGCACGCCGTTGGCCGACACGGCGACCATACCGCCTTCGCGCAGTCTTGGCATCAACCTCGCGACCGGTTCCGTATTACCGGCTTCGGCCCTGGACAACCTGACCCGACCGGGTGAAAGGTGCAGCAACAAGGACGTTTCCGTACGTCCGGCATGCGCGTCGGCGCCGGGGACCGCGCAGGGCACCCAGGCCACGTCGCGGGCCTCGTATCGAAGCAAGGCGACAGCCTTGACCAGCGCGGGTCCGTTTCCCCCGTGGCCGTTGACGAAGAGCACCCGGTCGGCCCACCGGCACGCGGACCGTCCGTACTCGACCAGGACGGTCTCCAGTGCCTCCGCGCCGAGCGAGACGGTTCCGGGGAATCCCTCGTGCTCGCCGCTCGCGCCGTAGGCGATCGGGGGTGCCACCAGCACGTGGGGCAGCGCGCGGGACACGGCGTCGGCGATGGTGGTGTCCGTGTCGAGTGGCAGATGCGGGCCGTGCTGCTCGAGGGAGCCGACCGGGACCACGACCGTCGACGCCCGGGACACGAGTTCGGGCCACACCGCATCGTCGAGGTGTCCGGAATGAGACATCCTCCGATGCTAGGCGACGCGGATCCGGGTGCCGGCGCCAGGAGCCCGGAGCCGGCCGCTCAGAGCGCCAGGGCGACCCGCTCCCCCTCGACGACGGCGGAGTGCGCACGACGGGGCGCCAGGGCGTCGCCGACTCGGTACGCCTCGATTCCACTGTCGGCCAAGTCTTTCCAGAGACCGTCTTCGGGCTGCTGATGCGCGGAGGACACCACCCAGTCGACGCCGAGCTCCGTGAGCCGACCGGTCGGGTGGTGCAGCAACGTGATGACCGTCCGTCCGTCGGCGTCTTCGCACCCGGTCGGCACGACGTCCGTGACCTGGGTGATGCCCTTGCGATGCGCACGCCGCTTCCACCCCTCCAGGTCGAGCGTGATCCCGAGATCCTGGCCGACGATCATCCCGGGTGTGCAGATCGTGACCGCACAGCCCGCGTCGGCGAGGAACTCCGCGACGGACGTGCCCTGGTGGAATCCGAGTTCGTCGACCACCAGCACCGTCCCGGACGGATTGGCGCGGCCCTCCAGAACGTCGCGGACGTCGACGACCCGGTGCCGTGTACCCGCCCAGCGCGGACGCTGCGGGCGTGCCCCGGTCGCGACCACCACCACGTCGGGACGCTCCCCGGCGACGGTCTCCGCGGTCGCGTCGGTGCCGATGCGGACGTCGACCCCGTTCCGCCGGCATTCCGATTCCAGATCGGCGACCAGTTCGGCGAACTCGCGGCGCCCCGGCACGACCGCCGCCGTCCGGACCTGCCCACCGAGCACGGTTGCGCGTTCGAACAGCGTCACATCGTGACCCCGCTGCGCCGCGGTTGCAGCAGCCTTCAGCCCGGCGGGACCGCCGCCGACCACGACCACTCGCCTGCCGCGAACCACGGGCTCGGGCAACGGGATCGATTCCCGTCCCGCGCGCGGGTTCACGACGCACCCCAGCCACCGGCCCAATCCCATGCGGCCGACACATTCCTGATTGCACGCCAGGCACGTGCGGATCTCGTCCTCCTGGCCGGCGAGTGCCTTCGCCGCGAAGTCGGGGTCGGCGATCTGCCCGCGCACCACGCCGATCAGGTCGCAGTGCCCCTCGTCCAGCGCCCGGTCGGCCTGGTGTGGATCCGTGAACCGGCCGACACCCACCACCGGGAGGCCGACTCGTCGCCGGATCGCGTTCGGGACGAATAACGCGTACCCACGCGGGACGGCCATGGACGCCTCGATCATGTGCAGCGTCTCGGTGGCCATTCCGATCGACGTGTTGAGGTAGTCGACCCGGCCGTCCGCTTCGACGAGAGCGGCCACCTCGACCGCCTCGTCGAGACGCACACCGCCGTCGAACAGGTCCTCCCCCGCGAGTCTCACACCGAGCGCGTGGTCCGGGCCGATCGCCGCGCGCACGGCCGCGACCACCTCGAGAAGGAACCGGGCACGGTTGGCGAGAGACCCGCCGTACCGGTCGGTGCGCTGATTCGTCGCGGGGGCGAGGAAACTGCGCACCAGCGACGAATGGGAGCACTGCAATTCGATCCCGTCGAATCCGCCCCGGACGCAGTGCTCGGCCACGCGCGCATACCCGTCGACGAGCGCCCGGATCTCCCGCTGATCGACCGCCTTGGGAACTTCGCGGAACAGTGGGTCGGGGACGGCGCTCGGCGCCCACAGCGGACGCCGCGAGTACATGCTCGATCCCTGACCGCCGTTGTGATTGACCTGAGCCAGGATCGGGACACCGTGCTCGTGGACCGCGTCGGTGATCCGCCGGTACCCCGGGACGACCTCGGGCCGGTAGCCCGCGATCACCTTCTCGTACGGCCAGTCGCCGGGGTGCGTGGCGTGTTCCTCGGAGATGATCAGGCCCGCACCACCCTTCGCCCGCGCCGCGTAGTAGGCGGCGTGCTGCGGGGTGGGCAGCCCGTCCACGGCATACCCCGTGAGATGCGCGGAGAAGACCACCCGATTGCGCAGGGTCAGCGGTCCCAGACGCAATCGGGTGAACAGGTGGCGGTACCCGGACGTGCTCACACCTTCGTGTTGCCCATGTCGACGGCGACCTGACTGCCCGTCACCCGCCGCGAACCGTTTCCGGCCAGCCACATCACGGCATCGGTGATGTCGTCGGTATCCGCAAGCGGATGCTCGGTGAGGATGGTGCCGAAGCTCGACATGTAGTGCGGGTGCTTCTCGAGGATCACGAGGCTGCCGGGGTCCGTCCCCATCGGCGTCTTCACGCCGTACGGGTGAATGGAGTTGACCCGGATGCCGTATTCACCGAGCTCCTTCGCCGCGGTCTGAGTCAGCCCCACCAGCCCGAACTTGGAGGCGGCGTAATTCGCCTGTCCCGGAAGGGGCTTGATGCCGGCGACGGAGCTGATCACGATGATCGAGCCTCCGCGACCGCCCTCGATCAGTGCCGGGACCGCCGCCTTCAACGTCTTCCACGCGCCGGTGAGATTCACGTCGATCAGCGTCTCCCACTGCTCGTCGGGCATCTCCCAGAAGCGGTTCCAATTGCAGATGCCGGCGTTGGCGATCACGATGTCGAGGCGGCCGAACTGTTCGACGCCCCGGTCCACGACGGCCTTCAGCGCGGCGCTGTCGCGCACGTCCGCCTGCTCCGCGACGATCTTGCCGCCCTCGGATTCCACCAACCGCACCGTCTCGGCCAGGTCGTCCGCGGTCGCGGGCTCATACGTGTTGTACTCCGACACCGGTCCGCAGATGTCGACGGCGATGATCGCCGCGCCCTCCCGCGCCAATCGCACCGCATGCGTCCGCCCCTGCCCGCGGGCAGCCCCGGTGATGAACGCGACCTTGCCGTCGAACTGTCCCATGGAAGAGTCCTATCTCTCGGTGACGAGGGTGAGCGAATGGTGGTCGAAATCGGACCGTCTGCGTGCGGTCACGTTCTGCGCCTCGGCGCGGCCCTCCCGGACCGCCTCCAGCAGCGTGCGGGGGGCCACGCAATCGCCTGCCCGCACCGCGTCCGGGCGGGTCGAGGCGAGCGTGTCCTCGGGGAGTCGGTGCGAGCAGTCGATCAGCACGGCGCACGGCACCACCGACTCTTCCCCGGTATGGCGGTCGACCAGCCGCAGTCCGGCGTCGTCGACCGACACGATGCGGCTGTCGAGGTGGCGGGTGACCCCGGCCCGTTGCAGGCGGGCGTTGGCGTCGGCGAGGTCCCCGGTCATTCCCAGTCGCGAGCCGGCCACCGAATCCTGGGTCACGATGCTCACCGCCCGTTCCCGCGCCGCCAGCCATTCGGCGGCCGCCACGCCGATCGGTCCCCCCACCGGGTCGAAGACGACATGGGGGCCGGCCGGCAGCGCGGCGCCGTCCGTCAGTTCCGCTGCGCCCAGGCACCGGACGCTCCCGTCGACGGGGAACGGCAGCGGCCTCGGCCTGCTGCCGGTCGCGAGGACCACCGCCGCGCCCGCGCGTTCCGCGGCGTCCAATTCGGCATCCGAGACGGCGGAACCCAGACGGAATTCGACTCCCAGTCTCCGGCATTCGCCCTCGAGCCAGTGGGTCAGCGCCCCGAGGTGCCGCGCAGTGGCAGCGGCGGCCCGGACCATCCCGCCGAGACGGGCCGACGCCTCCGCCACGGTGACCCGGTGGCCCCGACGGGCGAGCACGCGGGCCGCTTCGAGCCCCGCCGGACCGCCGCCGACCACCAGCACCGCGCCGACCGCACCGTCCGCGGACTCGCCGGGAGGATCGACGGTCTCGTGTCCGGCGCTCGGGTTGCCGATGCACGTGACGACGGGATTGCGGGGGTCGAGAACCTGGCAGGTCTGGTTGCACAGGACGCACGGCCGCGGCGCGGCGCCGCGCCGGATCTTGACGACGAGGTCCGGATCCGCGATCTGGGCGCGCGTCATCTCGACGACGTCGGCGATCCCGTCGGCGAGCGCGTGCCGGGCGTCGGACGGATCGATCACGCTGCCCTGCAGCACGACGGGGACCGCGCCGGCAACCGCGTCACGGATTCCGCGGCACAGTTCGGTATTGAACGACGGCGGCCGGTGGAAGTCGGGACGGTAGGCGTTCGGCGACAGCGGGCCGCCCCGTACCACCACGAGCAGGTCGAGGGCGTCGGCCAGTCGGCGTGCGTGCCCGGCAGCGATCGACGGTGTGATCCCCGCCCACGACGTCTCCTCGTCGCAGCTCAGACGCAGGGACAGGACCCGGCCCGGTCCCAGCTCGTCCCGGACGGCGGCGAGGACGTCACGGGTGAGCCGCAACGGGTCCGCGCCGTAGGCGTCGTCACGCAGGTTGGTGAGGTCCGAATGGAACTGCCGCAACAGACTTCTCGGCCCGGCGTCGATCTCGACACCGTCCACGTCGGCGGCGACGGCCGCGGCGGCCGCGGCACGGAAAGCGTCGACGAGGCCGTCGATCTCCGCCTGCCCCATCTGCATCGGCATCTCACGGGAGATCACGTCGGCAACTGCCGACGGTCCCCACAGCACCGCCTGCGAGTACGCGCTCGACCCCTGCAGTCCGGTGTGCCCCAGCCCGGCCAGCACGAGTGTGCCGTGCGGGCGACACACCGCGACCACGTCCCGCCACCCGTCGGCGCAGTCGGACGCCAGCGGGGCCCGCTCGTACGGCCAGTCGGAGGCGTGGACCGACGCCACCTCCGTGACGACGATCCCGGCCCCGCCCCGCGCCCGCCGCCCGTAATACGCGACGTGGCGCGGTGAAAATGCTCTTCGCACACCCAGATTGGTGGTATGCGGACCCAGAAGCACCCTGGACCGGGCATCGCGTCCGGCCAGGGTGATCGGGTCTGTCAGTTGCGCAGACATCTACGCCGTTCGTGGATCAGGATTCGGCGCCGAGCACGCGAGCGAATCCGGGTGGGATCACGACGTCGGACGGGGTGAGGTCGTGGATGTTCGAGTGCCCCAGCCCCAGCAGTGCCGAGTCGATGCCGCCGCGGAGGACGTCGAGGACGTTCTCGACACCGGCCTGACCGTTGGCCGAGAGGCCCCACAGATACGCGCGGCCGATCATCACCGCCCGCGCGCCGAGCGCGACGGCCTTGACGACGTCGCTGCCGCGTCGGATACCACCGTCGAGGAGCACCTCGACCTGGTCGCCCACGGCCTCCGCAATGGCCGGCAACGCACGGATCGGCGCGGGGGTGCCGTCGAGGTTGTTCCCGCCGTGATTGGAGACGGAGATCGCGGTGACACCGGCGTCGACCGCGCGCTTGGCGTCGTCGATCCGCATGACGCCCTTGAGCATGAACGGGCCCCCCCACTGCTCCCGCAGCCACGCGATGTCGTCCCACGTCGGCAGCGGCGTCTGCATCCACTCGCCGTAGGCGCCGAAGAACGTGGGCGGTTCCTGACCGGGCTGCGCCAGGTTCGGGGTGGTCAGGTCGGGGATCTTGCGGGTCTTCGCGAACTCGTACAGCCACTTCGGGCGGGTGATGCCCTCCGGCGCGAATTGGAGCATCGCCTTGAGGTCCATCTTCTCGGGGATGGCCGGGCTGCCCCAGTCGCGACCGTACGAGAACGACCAGTCGGTGGTGATGATCAGCCCGGTCGCACCCGCGGCGCGGGCCCGTTCCATCCGCTGGATCAGCACGTCGCGGCTGCCCACCCAGTACATCTGGAAGAAGGTCTGCGGATTCGCCGCCGTGACCTCCTCGACGGACTTGCTGGCGAACGAGCTCAGACCGATCGCCGTTCCCCGCGCCGCCGCCGCGCGTGCCACGGCAACCTCACCGTCGGGGTGTACCGCCTGCACGCCGGTCGGGGATATCAGGACGGGCAGCGAAATCTGCTGTCCCATCACGGTCGTGGACAGCTCGCGCTTGTCGGACAGCCCGACGACGTGGGGGGCGAACCCCAGCTCACCGAACGCCGCGATGTTGTCGTCGACCGTCACACCGCGTTCGGAACCGGCGATCAGCGCCGCGTACACCGATTTCGGCAGGCGCTTCTTCGCGCGACGCTGAGCCTCGGCCACCGTTTCGAAGAACGGATTCTTACCCATGGGAATACCTCTCGTACCTGGCAGACGGTCGTTACGTCTGGTCCATGCCCGCAAGCGGGTTCTCGTCACAAATCTTTGCCGGGGGACGCACCATCAGCGTCAGCGGAACCGGCGCCCGCGGGGTCCGGCGCTGGCCGGTGCGGGAATGGTCGACACTCGATTTCGGGATCTCTCCCGCCGCGGCCAACGCCAGTTCGCCGTTGCCGATCACGCATTCGGGGTCCGGACCGTCCATCGGCAGCCCGGTGAAGAACTTCGCGGCCATGCACCCGCCGCGGCAGGAGTCGTAGTGGTTGCACTTGCTGCACGCGCCGCCGGTCTGCGGGGACCGCAGTTCCTGGAACAGCTCCGACGTCTGCCAGACCTGCTGGAAACCGCCGTCCGCCAAGATGTTTCCGGCGAGGAACTGATCATGGATCGCGAATGGGCACGCGTAGACGTCGCCGATCGGATCGATCAGGCACACCACCCGTCCGGCGCCGCACAGGTTCAGCCCGGGCAACGCGTCGCCGTAGGCGGACAGGTGGAAGAAGGAGTCGCCGGTGAGTACACCCTCGCCGTTGGCGACCAGCCAGTTGTACAGCTCACGCTGCTGCACTTGCGTGGGATGCAGTTCGTCCCACACGTCCGCGCCGCGCCCCGACGGCCGCAGGCGGGTGATGCGCAGGGTGGCGGCGTACTTGTCGGCCAGGGCCTTGAAGTCGTCGAGCTGGGACACGTTGTGCCGGGTGACGACGACGGAGATCTTCGCGTCCTTGAAACCCGCCTCGGACAGGTTCTCGAGGGCGCGCACGGCCATCGCGAACGAACCCGGACCACGGACGGCGTCGTTGACCTCCGCCG
Organism: Rhodococcus sp. NPDC056960; assembly: GCF_042674125.1. Taxonomy (NCBI): domain Bacteria; kingdom Bacillati; phylum Actinomycetota; class Actinomycetes; order Mycobacteriales; family Nocardiaceae; genus Rhodococcus; species Rhodococcus sp. NPDC056960. The sequence goes on from NZ_JBHURF010000005.1 coordinate 250,580, forward strand.
TGGCACCGTCGAGGGAAATCTGCACGTCGACGTAATCGCTGGCCGCGAGCCGGGCCGCGACCTTCTTGTCGATCTTCACGCCGTTGGTGGAGAACTTCACCCCCACCTGATGGGCAGTCGCGTAATCGACCAGCTCCCAGAAATCCGAGCGGACAGTCGGCTCACCGCCGCCGATGTTCACGTAGAACACCTGCATACGCTGCAGTTCGTCGATGATCGACTTGCACTGCTCGGTGCTCAACTCGCGCGGATCACGCCGGCCCGACGAGGACAGACAGTGCACACACGACAGGTTGCACGCGTAGGTCAACTCCCAGGTCAGGCAGATCGGGGCGTCGAGACCGAGTTCGAACTGGTCGACGAGGCGGCCGACCGGCGCGGAGGGCCTTTCGAGCATGGAGGTCATGGGCTGTGTCCTCTGGTACTGGGTGGAGAGAGCTGGTCAGGCGGGAACGATCATGTGCGACTCGGCCAACGTGCCGAGCGCCCGCGCGTACTGCGCGGCAGTGTCGTCCCCGATACCCTGCGCCCGCAGCGCGGACCGGGCATCGGCATGTGCGGGAAGAGCTTCGACCACCGCGACGATCGTGCGGTTCTTCAGGAACGACAGTTTGCGCGTCCCGAAGTGGTAGAGCAGCGCCCCGAAAGGTTCGGGACGCAGCGCCACCTGCGGATGAAGCTTCCAGCCCACGTCGAGATCGATACCGGCGCCGCCGGTCACCGAGGCAGATGCTGGAGCGGACATGATCAGTACACGCCGCACATGCCGTCGATCGAGACCTCTTCCACCAGGGATTCCTCGACCAAGTCGTTTTCCAGCACGTTGTTGTCGCGATCCGACATGATTTCCTCCTACTGTTCGGTGATACGGCGCGAGCCGGAGGGATGTTCCCTGTCATAGGGAACCATCTCTGTGACTCGCCTCACCACTGTAATGGCATCGAGTGCAGAATGACAGACCGGGAGGGTACGAAAGTTGAGAAGTCGCCGAAAACCATCCAGTCGGATAGGGCGGCGCCCGTCCACTACGCAGGATCGGATCAGCACCGTCGGGATCGAGTTGTTCACGGAACAGGGCTTCGACGCCACCAGCGTCGACGAAGTCGCCGAGGCGTCCGGCATCGCCCGGCGCACACTCTTCCGCTACTTCCCGTCCAAGAACGCGATCCCGTGGGGAGACTTCGACGCCCACCTCGACGAGATGCGGGCCCAACTCGCGGCGCAACCCGACGACATCCCGATCGTCGACGGGCTCACCGCCGCACTGTTGCAGTTCAACGCCTTTCCCGCGAGTGAGGCCGTCAATCACCGCAAACGCATGGGTCTGATCCTGCGAGTGCCCGCCCTGCAGGCGTATTCGGTGGTCATGTACGAGGGGTGGCGCAACGTCATCGCCGAATACGTCGCGAGCAGGCTCGGAGTCGCACCGACCGATCACGTTCCACGGACCGTCGGCTATCTTCTACTGGGCGTTGCCATGTCGGCGTACGAGCAGTGGCTCGACGACGATTCGCTCGAACTGAACGAACTACTCGCCAGCGGAATGCAATCGCTCTACGATGGTCTGAGTTCCCTCGGCGAGCCCGACACCCAATCCTGATCTCTCTCCTCCCGGCAAGGTTGCCACGAATGACTTCCACTCTCGACGAACAAGCTTTCGACTCTCTCGCGCCGTGCGAACCCGGGCGGTGGTCACATGGTCACGTCACTGTGCGGCGGGTCGACCGCGGTCCGCTCACGCTCACCCGCGACGGCGACCAGTTGCGGGTCACCCACTCGCTGACGCCGGGCGATCTCAGCGAGAGACTCGTCGCCTCCGTCACCGCATCCGTCGAAGACGCCGAATTCGGTCAGGACGAATTCGAGTCGACCATGGTCGGACTCGTCCGCTCGACCGTGGACGGTGCGCTCGAATCGTGGACCGTCTATTACCGGAACTCGCTGGCCGAACTCCTCGACGGCACCGCCGACTTCGCGCCCATCCACGAGAAGGCCGAACAACTGGTCCGCGGTTCCGTCCTCGATCTCGGATCGTGCTTCGGATTCCTCCCGCTCCGACTTGCCCGCGCAGGCCGGTCCGTCACCGCCACCGACATCCTTCCTGGCACCATGACCCTCCTCGACGCCGTCGCACCGGAACTCGGACTCGATGTGCGCACCCTCGTGTGCGATGCCGCGCACGTGCCCGTTCCCGACGACAGCGCGGACACCGTCACCGCAGTCCACCTCCTCGAACACGTCGACGAGAACATCGGTGCCGCAGTGATATCCGAGGCCCTGCGCATCGCCCGCGACCGAGTGGTCGTCGCCGTGCCGTACGAGGACGAGGCAACGGCGTGCCACGGGCACATTCGGACCTTCGACACCCCGAAGTTGCAGACACTCGGCGAGTCGACGGGGCGCCCGTTCGAGGTGTTCGAGCACCACGGCGGCTGGCTCGTCATCGACTGCTGACCACCTCACGACGCACGCAGCTGTGCGCTCAGGACCGTTTCGGCGACCGAATCTCGCGCCGGGGTCGGCAGCGGTGGTGCGGTGGATCGGTAGTGGTGACCGGTCGGGGTGCCGAGATCGATCGCATGCCGCCCGCCGGGGTGGGTGACCGGGCGGGCCACCCAGCCCGGTGCCTCCTTCGCGTAATTGCACGCCTCGCACACACCCGACCCGTTGCCCGCACTGGTCCGACCCATCTTGTCGTGTGAGCGGATGTGGTCGTGATGGCGGATCGGCGCATCACACCACGGCGTCCGGCACGTCCGATCCCGCAGGTCGATCAACCTCGCCAGACTCTTCGGAAACGTGCGGGACCGCGATTCCATCGCCGTCAACGCCCCCGACCCCGGGCACGCATACACCCGCCGCAACGCGGTCTCCGCGTCCGCACCCACCGCGTCCGCCACCAGGTGCCGGGCGATCCCCGCCGGCACCGGACCGAACCCCTGCACCTGCGCCGCCTCGGAACCCCCGGCGAGGAGGGTGTCGTCGGAGAGCACCAGATTCACCGCCACCGGCACCCCGGATGCCACGGATTGTCCGGTGCCGCGGTCGAACAGCAGGTCCACCATCAGCTGATTCCGGGTCCGGCCACCGCTCTGTCCGGTGGCGATCAGGCGGTCCGCGTCCCGCCCCAGGGTGGCCTGCAGACACACGGCCTGCGCGACCGGCATCAGCACACTCAGGTACGCCATGGTGTCCGGCGCCGGTCGTGTCGTCACCCGCCGCTCCGAGACCGCCTTGCGGTGCCGGCGGACGACTGCGGCGGCGTCGAGTTCGGCCGCCAGCGCCGTCGCCCGCGCGATCAGCCCGCGGTCACCGACCCCGTCCAGCACGCCGGGGTCGGCGCACAACCGGCGGTCCACGATGCCCCGATCGGATGCGGACAGGCACGCCGTTTCCCGCACCAACAGGGTGGCCCGCCATTCGTTCAACAGACCCGACCGCAGCAACGCCAGGGTGTGCGGCATCTCGTGCACCACCGCCCGAGCGAACCCCAGATGCCGGCCACCCCGGTTCGGGGATTCCCGGCGCGCCAACGCGATCTGCGCTGCGATCCCGCGATTCCACTCCGCCCGCGGCATTCCCGCGGCCTGCCGCTCCGCCCGAACACATGTCGCGACGTGGTCGGTGATCACCGCCTGCGCCGCACAGCCCACCGACTTCAACGCCTCGATCGCATCGAGCAGATCGATCCCCGCCCCGGCATCCCCACCTGCCTCGACGCACCGCAACCGCGCGGTGAACGCCCGCACCTCCGCCAGATCCGGTGCCACCACATCCCCGAACGCACCTTCCCCCAATGCAGCCTCCCCCACAACCAACCTCCCCCAAGGCGATTCGAAACTTTGTTCGAGTCTAGCAACCGATCCCGGACCAGGCAATAGCTCCCACTGCCCCTTTATCGTCGTTCGTGGTCCCGTTCCGTGGGGCTACGGTCTCCATGTTCGGAATGACTTATTGCCCTTATCTTTCGAATGATCCGGGGGTGTCGCCGAACCTGATGGCGGCGATTGGCCGCCGATTGACCCCTGATCGACGTAACGAGTCAAGCACCTGCCGGTTCCGCACTGGGGGCTCGCGGTCAGCACGCAACCCTGCATGGGCGCCCGCCTCGCCACCGAGATCGTCACCGCCTCGACGCACAGACACTGACTGCGCCCAGCAGCAAGCCCGCTGAGTTCGTCGTGCCGAAGCTCGCCGAATCCCTGAAAGAAGTCCTTCCGCAACAGAATACGATCGGAAAAGACACCGAAGGATACTCGACGACCACCCCCTTTCCCGAGTCCCAACCTCATTGCCCGGCATCGGTGCCTTCGACGACGGCACGGATCCTGCTCGGGGGTCGGCGAGGGTTCGGCATTCAAGTCCGCCGGACACCTCGCCACGGTCGCGGGCATTGCCCCGGTCACCCACCGACCCGGCTCCTCCAGCCGCGGCTACTACGACCGCAAACGCACCGAGGGAAGGAGCGTGGGCGCCGCCCTGTTCTGCCGCGCCCACGCAGATGCGACGTCCTCTACGCCATGCTCGAGAACGAAACCCGCCACAAACCCCCAGTAACCGCAGCCGCTGGACGAAACCCACGGTCCCGGTGAGCGAAACCTGTTGACTAACAAACTCACCCACGCAGCGCTCGAGCGAGTCGCTGCGTGGGTGAGTCCCGACCCCGAGTCGGACCTAGCGGATCATGATTCGCCGCCACGCTGAGCCGCGAGGAAGCGGCGTCCCGGCGTCGGGTCGACCCCGAAGCGCTCGGCGTAGCGTTCGTGCACTTTCTCCCATTCCGTCCACGGTTCGTGTGCGTCCTTTTCGGAGAGGAACCCGCCGGCGAGATGGGGTTCGAGCCGTGAGAAGTAGGTTTCCCACCCGGCTGCGGTCTGCGCCGCGAGCGAGCGGTCACCGAAGACGTGGGTGAAGACCAGCAGGCATCCGTCTCCCTGCGCGGTCAGTTCGAAGCTGTAGCTCTCTCCGCCGAAGTTCCACGCCAGGCGATGCGGTGCATCGACCTCGGTTACCTCGCCGGTCGCGCCGTAGGCCTCGAAGGTCTCCCCCGCTGCCGGTGTCCAGTCGGCGGCTGCGGGAAACCAGCGCTCGAGCTCCGCCGGCTCGCTGACCGCCCGCCACACGCGCTCGACCGAGTGGGCGAGTGTGCGCTCGAAGCGCAGCGTCGGGCGGCCGTCGATGGTTTCCAGGGTTCCGTCGGTCATGGGTTCTCCTCCAGGTGTCGTTCGAGGGCGTCGAGGCGGTTCGACCAGATCGCGCGGTACGGCTCCAACCACTGGTCGACCTCGGCGAGGGGTTCCGGGCGCAGCGCGTACAGGCGCTGCTTACCCACGGCGCGCGTGACGACGAGCCCCGCTTCGCGCAGCACCCTGAGGTGCTTGGACACGCCGGGCTGGCTGAGGTCGATGCGCTTCACGAGTTCCCCGGCAGGCTGCTCACCCTCACGCAGAAGGTCGAGGATCTGCCTGCGGTGAGGCTCGGCGAGGGCGGCATAGGCGCTCATATTCTCATATTACCAGCTGGTGATATGACGTCCGCGGAACAACGGGTCGAGCCTAATATGGACGAATCGGGCGAACAGCAGTGTCGGTACGAACCACCCCGCTGACGACGTCCGATCGACACCGTGAGGAGTCCCCGTGACGAGAGAAGGAAGCATCCGGGCCGGTGACCGGACCCTCACGTATCTCGAGGCCGGCGACCCGGACGGACCACTCGTACTCCACAACCACGGCGGACCGTCGAGCCGACTGGAGGCCGAGCTGTTCGATACCGCCGCGAAGGCCCGTGGATTGAGATTCGTCTGCGCGGATCGGCCGGGCATCGGCGGGTCCGACCTTCAGCCGGGCCGCACCTTCGAGAGCTGGACCGAGGACCTCCTGCTTCTCGCCGACTCCTTCGGCGCACAACGATTCGCGGTCACCGGCTGGTCCGAGGGCGGTCCCTGGGCTCTTGCGGCCGCCGCGTATCTCGACCCCGCGCGCCTCGTCAATGTCATGTGCATCGCCGGCGGCAACTACGGAACGTTCGGACCGAACTGGGCCGCGAAGTACCTCAGCAGCGTGGACGCGCTGGGCGGTCGCCTGGCGCTGCACTTCCATCCCGGTTTCACGCTCATGTACGAATTGCTCGGCATGAGTGCCACACATTTCGCGGATCGGTACGCGAAGGCGATCACGGAGTCGGCGTGCACCGCGGATCGGGAGGTATTGGCCGACGAGAAGGTTCTCGAGGCGTTCCTGGCGGCCGGGCGAGAATGTTTCCGGCACGGCGCAGACGGACTCGTCGCCGACGCCACGATGCTCTACGAGGCGTGGCCGTTCGACATGACCCGGGTGGAGCGCCCGGTGCATTTCTGGCAGGGCAGCGCCGACACGCTGGTGCCCGAGGTCATCAACAAGACAGTGGCGGACAGAACCCCGGGCGCGATCTGGCACCCGATCAGTGGCGGTGGTCATTTCATCGCCCTCAGTCACGCGAACGACATTCTCGCGCTCACCGCGAACGATCTCGCGTCGACAGCATCCTGAGCACAGGCACGAGAGTTCAGCCTTTCCTGAATACAGCAAACGTTGTACCGTTTGGGTCATGGAGACCGTGATCCATCACGAGGCGCTGGCTCGATTCGGGTATGCCCTGTCGGACACGACGCGGACGCAGATCCTGCTGAGCCTGCGGCCGGGGCCCGGATATCCGTCCGAGCTGGCCGACCGGATCGGGGTGTCGCGCCAGATCCTCTCGAATCACCTGGCCTGCCTGCGTGGTTGCGGGCTCGTCGTCGCGACCCCGGAGGGCCGGCGCACCCGGTACGAGCTGGCCGATCCCCGAATCGGGCGGGCATTGGACGATCTACTCGGACTGGTACTGGCGGTCGACCCGTCCTGCTGCCCGGATGCCGCAGCCGAGGGGTGCTGCTGATGGCCTCGGATCTCGGGATGCCCCATACGCGGCCGACTCTCACCGACCGGCGGCGGCAGGTCCTCGGACAACGGATCCGCTGGTTCGTGGCGGCGACGATCAGCTACAACGTGCTCGAGGCCGTCATCGCGCTCACCGAGGGCACCCGGGTCTCCTCGACCGCCCTGGTCGGCTTCGGTCTCGATTCGGTCATCGAGGTCTCTTCCGCCGCCGCGGTGGCCTGGCAGTTCGCGGGCAAGGATCCCGAGTCCCGGGAGAAGGTGGCGCTGCGGATCATCGCGTTCTCGTTCTTCGGTCTGGCCCTGTATGTCACGGTCGACGCGATACGCTCCCTGGCCGGCGTCGGCGAAGCCCAGCACTCCCCCGTCGGCATCGCACTGGCGGCGGTCAGCCTCGCGGTCATGCCGGTGCTGTCGTGGGCGCAGCGCCGCGCGGGCCGCGAACTCGGCTCACTGTCGGCGGTCGCGGATTCCAAGCAGACCCTGCTGTGCACCTATCTGTCCGCGGTTCTGCTGGTCGGCCTGCTGATCAACAGCCTGTTCGGGTGGTCCTGGGCCGACCCGATCGCTGCCCTCGTCATCGCTGCGATCGCGGTCAAGGAAGGCGTCAACGCATGGAAGGGCGACACCTGTTGTCCGGCACCGGCCACCGCCTCCGCCGCGCGTGACCACGACTGCGATTGCTGACCGATCAGATCAGACCGAGCTTGCCCGCCTCGTAGACGGCCTCCGCACGCCGGCTGACGTCCAGTTTGCGCATGATGTTGCTGACGTGGAATTTCACCGTCGTCGCCGAGATGAACAGCCGCTCACCGATTTTCGCGTTCGACAGCCCCTTGGCCAGGAGTTGCAGGACCTCCAGTTCACGCTCGGTGAGTCCTTCGCGCGGCGTCGTCTGACCGTTGAGTGAGCGGATGACCGCGGACGCACTACGCGAGTCGAACGCACTCTCACCACGGGACACGGCGCGGATGGCGCGGACGAGTTCGGTGGTGTCGACGTCCTTGACCACGTATCCGCGGGCGCCCGCGTGAATGGCGCGGACGACGAGTTGCTCGTCGAGGAACGTCGTGAGCACGAGCAGACCCAACGTGCTGTCGGCGGCGGACAACTGCCCGCACAGCGCCAGCCCCTCGTAGTCGGAGGCCGCCGACAGTTTCAGATCCATCAGCACGACATCCGGCGCGACTCGGTCGACGACGGCCAGCGCTTCCTGACTCGACGACGCCTCCCCCACCACCTCGAGATCCGGTTCCCGCTCGAGGACGGAGCGCAGCCCCTGGCGGAGAATCGCATGGTCGTCTACGAGCACGAGTTTCACCACCGAAGTGGGGCGCACGGACCCGGCCTGGTCACGCACCGAGGTTCGAATGGTCATCGGTCCACCTCACTGTCGGAATGTAACGGAATCCGGGCAGCAACCCGGACCCCGCCGATCCTGGCGCGCGCCACGTCGAGGGTGCCGCCGAACTCGGCTGCGCGGGCCTGCATGTTCGCCAACCCGCGGTGGTGCCCGTCGAGGTCGTTGTTCGCGGCCATCCGCAGCATCAGGCGCATGCGCTTGGGATCGCCGTCGCCGTCGTCGGCGACGGACAGCAGCACCGAGTTCTGCGAATACGTGAGCCGTAGGACGGCGCGGGTCGCGTTGGCGTGCACCGCAGCGTTGAACAGCGCCTCGCCGGCGATCCGCAGCAGCGCATGTTCCCGGTCGCTGGACAACTCGGCGGGGGTGCCGCCGACACGGACGGTGACCTCGAGTTCGTCGGGCATGTGCACCACCCCGAGTTGCTCGAGCATCTCGGGCAGCGATGTCCGGTCGGACCCGCCGGAGTGATTGAGCGCGTAGATGGCGGAGCGCAGCTGCTCCACGGCACGGCGCGTCAATTCCTTTGCCAGATCCAGTCGTTCGCTGCGTTCGTCGTCCGGGACCCCGCTGCGGCACACCTCGATCTGCATGCCCGCCGACAACACCGCCTGGGTGACGCTGTCGTGCAGTTCGCGGGCGATCCGGTGCCGTTCCTCGTCGAGCACCTGATGCCGGTGCGCCGCCCCGAGTTGACGCTGGGTGGATTCGAGTTCGGCGTTGCGCACCGCGAGATCCGAGGCGGTGCGGCGAGCTTCCGAGTATGCGTGCTCGGCCCGCTCGAGCAGGAGCTGGCCCCGCTGGTACAACGCCGAATTCTGCAGTGCCACCGCGGTCTGACTCGCGAGGATGCTGAGGACCGCACCGTCGGTGGTGTCGAGCGTGCGGTGCTCGGCGGTCCACGCGGCGAAGGCTCCGACGACGCCTCCTTCGAGGACGATCGGCACGAACGCGTGATGCGCGTCGATCACGGGAGCACCTCCGGTGCGCGCCGACCGGATGTCCGCCAGGCACGTGACCACCTCGTCCGGCAGCGGCGGTCCCTCCACGTTGTCGACGAGGAACGGCGTCGCGTCCGGGCCGAGCACGAGCCGGCGGGGACCGGCGTCGGGCAGCATGCCGTCGGCGAGTGCGAACGCGACCCACTGGGCATCCAGGTGCGCCCGAGCCGCCTCGGCGACCGCGCAGATGAGGGTCTCGGGGCCTTCCACCGTGCGGACGAGGGCCCGGGAGATGAGTTCGAGTGCGTGCACGACGCGTTCGAGACGTTCGGCGGCACCGCGATATTGGGGGTAGAACGTCGGCTTCCCGGACCGGAGTCCGGTGAGCGTGGACAGATCGGGGGCGTTCATGTGCTCACAGCGCCGACCGGAACAGCGCCACCATCTGTTCCTGTGTCGCCGTGCGCGGGTTGGTTGACATGCACGCGTCCCGGAGCGCGAATTCGGCGAGGCGCGAGAGATCCGCCTCACGAACCCCCAACTGCCCCAGACCTTTCGGCACCCCGACCTCCCGGGCGAGGCGCTCCACCCGGTCCGCGACCGCGAGGGCTGCCTCCTCGGGGGTTCCGCGGCGCTCCTCCAGACCGAGGGCGGCGGCGATGGCGATGAACGGGGTGGCGTCGTCGGTGGCGTTGAACCGGATCACGTGCGGGAGGAGGATGCCGTTGATGACTCCGTGCGGCAGGTCGAGCAGGCCCCCGACCTGATGGCTCATTGCGTGCGCTGCACCGAGGATCGCATTGGTGAACGCGAGACCGGCTTCCAGGCTCGCCTGGGCCATCACAGAGCGCGACTCCATGTCCATCGGCTCTTCGATGGTGCGGACCAGGGTGTCGGTGACCAGCCCGACCGCGCGGAGCGCATGGTGATCAGTGAGCGGGTTGTGTGCCAGCGACACGAAGGCCTCGATGCCATGGGTGAGCGCGTCCAGGCCGGTTGCGGCGTTGAGCCACTCCGGCATGGTGGTGAGCAGGCGCGGGTCGATCACGGTCACGTCGGGCACGAGGGCCCGGCCGATGATGGTGACCTTGGTGCCGCGCGTCGTGTCGGTGACGATGCAGAACTGGGACACGTCGGCGCCGGTGCCCGACGTGGACGGCACCATCACCAGCGGTGGGATCGGACTGGTCGCCTGGTCCACTCCCTCGTAGTCGAGGATGTTGCCGCCGTTCGCGGCAAGCACTGCGATGCCCTTCGTCGCGTCGATGACGGATCCGCCGCCCAGCGCGACGAGGACGTCGCACTCGCCCTCCCGGTACGCGTCGTGTCCGGCCGCGATCTCGTGGTCCTTGGGATTGGGGGTCAACGCGCTCCACACGACGGGGGTGAGGCCCTGTTCGCGAAGCTGCTCCTGCAGTTCGGAGGCCCAGCCGGCGTCGATCAGACCCGGGTCGGTGACGAGCATCGGCCGTGCCCCGCCGAGACGGAGTACGGCGTGTGCGGCCTCGACCATCGACCCGATACCGAACACGATCTCGGGTGCGTGGAATTTGACCAGCCTGCCCGGGGCGGTGGTGCGGGTGGACGGATAGGACACGGACAACTCGACACTCCTCCCGGCACCTGCTCGATTGTGATCCAGATTACAAGACCTTCACCTAGACCCTACGGCCGGGGACCTGCTCCCACACCCACCGAAGGTCAGGTGCGGGACCTACCCGATCGGATAGGTCGGCGTGAATCACCGCAGCGCGTGCCCCAGTTCGGCGGCGCGCGACATCAGCTGGGCGGCATCGCGCGCGACGACGACCCGATCGCAGATCTCGGCGTAGTCCGGCATCGCGCACGACGCCTGGCTCCAGTACCGCTCGGGTTCCGGGGTGATCCAGGCGAGCCGGTGAACCTTGCGCCGTAGCTCGGCGAATTCGTCGACACCCGGCGGGAGGCCGTTGCACCGCCCGTCCCCGACGACCACCACCGAGGTGCGGGAGTTCACATCGGTGCCGAACTCGGTCAACACGTCGGCGAACACCCGGCCGTAATCGCTGCTCGCCTCCAGATCGATGCGGGGGTCCGCGAGAACGGATGCCAGTGCGTCGTCGTCCGTCCCGGCGAGGAGAGTGTCCGTGACGTCGACGGGCCGATCCACGAACGCCAGTACCTGGCACCGGCTCGCGCGGCGATGCATGGCCTGCGCCAATCGGAGGGTGAAGGCGGTGACCGGTCGCACCGACAGCGACACATCGGCCAGGATCAGCACCCGCACCCGGTCCGGTCGGGGTGCTCGCACCATGAGATGGAACGGCACGCCGTCGGTCCGCAGGCTCGCGCGGACCGTCCGGCGCATGTCGAGCCGGCCGTTCGCCAGTTCGCGCGGGCGCGGGCGCGACGGTCCCCGCATCCGCCGAAGCACCTCGTAGCAGGCCTGGTTCACCTCGGCGCGCGACGTCGCAGACCCTGTTCCGCCCGCGGCCGCCGCCGGCGCCGCCGGGTGCCCCGCCGTCAGATCCCGGGCATCCGCCAGGGCGCCGACGAACGCCTCCACCGCCTCGGCCAGCCGGTTCAGCTGGGCCGCGGTGAGGGGTTCGGCGCCGCCCGTATCGGCGTAGACCTTGCTCGGGTCGTACGCGTCGAGCCACGCGAGGATCGACTCCGGGTCGTCCCAGGACAGCGATCCGACGACGGCGCCGCTCGTGGACGACGCCAGGTCTCCGACCGCGGTGCTCGCCGCCCTCTCGACCTCCACCGTGTACGTGACGCCGCGGCGGCCGGAGTCGGCTTCGGAATCGACGGACAGATCCGCGTCGCTCGACGTCATGCTGACGTCGTCGTCGTCCTTGTGCGGGTTGAAGCCCTTCCGCGCCTCGGGGGTGTCGAAGTGGTCGCCGACTTCGGCGGCGCGCTCGTTGTATTCCGCGTACCGGGCGGTGTCCCCGTTGTCCGCCACCTCCAGGGCGTCCGGAAGTCCCTCCGCGAACTCGACCCGTGACGGAGGGCGCTCGCCGGGCGCCGCATCGGTGACCGCAGAGAAGAACACGTCGAAGGCTCGCTCGTATCCCGGCTGCTCGTAGGTGTACTTCGCGCACACCGCTCGCAGCGATGCCCGCAGCGTGGCGAGATCCCGGCCGCCGATCAGACCGAATACCCGGCGGACCTCGATGACCTCGGCGGGCGAGGCGGCCACGCCGTAGCGGCGCAACACCTTTCCGAACGACGCGGCCAGCACGTCGAGGAGTTGCGCGGGCAGGGACGGGGCGGGGTCGGGCAGTGGGCGGAGCATCGTCAGCGCCTGCCCTGCCGACCCGCGCCGATGCCGCCGCGGTCGCGGCCACCGTGCCCGCGGAAGACGGCCGTAGTCGTGTTGGCGGGTCGCGACGCGACCGTCGCGCGCTCGACGGGCCCGGCCGAAGCGGTCTCGTCGTCGGCCACCGCGACCGGCTCGTCGCCGTCCAGCCGGGTACGGGCGAGTTGCACGTCGCTGGTGTACTTGAGCAGGGCGGTGAGCAGGATGTCGCGCACGGCGGCCTGCGAACTCACGGCCACCCCCGACGCCTTCAGGACCACTGCGGCACGGGCCGCGTCGATGACCTCCGCGATCGACGGGCTCTTGCGGAGCGGCAACTGACGCAGTGTGCGCGCCAGATCCACGACATCCGCAGCGACGGCGTCCTCGACCTCGGGCGCCCTGGCCGTCACGATGTCCCGCTCACGCTGCGGGGTGGGATATCCGAGGTGGTAGTGCAGGCACCGACGCTTGAGTGCGGGCGAGAGTTCCCGAGTGTCGTTGGACGTCAGTATCACCCATGGCGCCGAGCGCGCGGTGAACGTTCCGACCTCGGGAATGGTGACCTGGCCCTCCGCGAGAACCTCGAGCAGCAGCGCCTCCATCGACTCCTCGGTGCGGTCCACCTCGTCGACGAGCAGCACCACCGGTTCCGGCGACAGAATGGCCTCGAGCAACGGACGCACCGACAGGAATTTCTCCGAGTACAGCCCGAAATCCTGGGCCGCCAGGAACTTCGACGCATCGGCGATGTTGTCGAACCCTGCCATCTGCTCACCGATGCGGTCGCGCAACATCTGCACGTGCAGAAGCTGTTTCGCGTAATCCCACTCGTACAGCGCCCGGTTGTCGTCGAGTCCTTCGTAGCATTGCAGGCGAACGAGCTTGCGCCCCGCGGCCTCGGCCAGCGACTTCGCCAGTTCCGTCTTGCCGACACCGGCCGGACCCTCCAGTAGCAGCGGACGCTCGAGCGCGGTCGCCAGGTGGACGACCACCGCGAACTCGTCGTCGGCGATGTAGTCGACCTCGCTCAGCGCCTCCTTCAGTTCCGCGCCGTCGGTGAAGGTGATGTCCGCCGGTTCCGGGGCCGTGTGCGGTGCAGTCATGATCGGGGCATCCGTCCTTGGGTCGGGTGATGGTGGGAACGCATCCGGGGCGGGGCCAGGCTGGGGTGCGGCGCCCGCCCCGGACGCGAGTTTCGGCGGTTCGGGTCAGTACGCGCTGTTGATCGCGTGGTCGACGACGGGGATCATCGATTCGACCGTCACCTCGCGCGGGTTGCCCGGTGTGCACCAGTCGCCCTGGATGTGCTCGGAGATGGCCCGCACGGTCTTCTCGTCGCCCCGGATGGTGTCACCGCGACCCTCGTACTTCTTCGTGTTCATCTGGTTCTTCTCGTACGAGTCGGTGCGCACCTGACCGAAGTTGTCCGGAATTCCGACGTCCTTCGCCAGGCGGATCGCCGCCTCCACGGCCGCGTCCGCGGCCTGCACCGTGGTGAGGTTGCGGGTGTCGACCCCCAGCGCACCGGCCAGCTGGGCGTACCGCTCGTACCGCGACGGCAGGTTGTACTCCCAGACGCGGGGCAGCGCGATCGCGTTGTTCAGTCCGTGGTGGCTGTCGAAGAACGCGCTGACCGCGTGCGAGATGGAGTGCACGATGCCCAGGCCGCCGGAGTTGAACGCCTGGCCGGCGATGTACTGCGCGTTCATCATTCCCTCGCGGGCCTTCAGATTGCGCGGCTCGAACACGGCCTCGCGCAGGTTCTTCGCGACCAGTTCCACCGAGTACAGCGCGTTGCCGAGCGACGGCGCGAAGTCGAGCCGCGACACGTACGGCTCACTGCCGTGCGCGAGGACGTCGAATCCGCAGTACGCCGTGAAGTGCTGGGGGCAGGTGTAGTAGAGCAGCGGGTCGTCGATCGCGAGGGTCACGATGGTCGCCTCGTCGAATCCCACCCACTTGTGCGGGTTGTTCATATCCGACGTGTCGGTGATGACGTACGCCCACGACGTCTCCGAACCCGTTCCGGCCGTGGTGGATACGGCGATGTGCGGCGGGTTCTCCTTGTTGGTGGACTTGGCGAATCCCTCGAACTCGTTGATGTTGCGGCCGTCGTGCGCGACCACGACGCGGGCGCCCTTGGCGGCGTCGTGACTCGAGCCGCCGCCGACGGAGATGATCGAGTCGCACTTCTCCTTCTGGTAGAGCGCGGCCGCCTCCATGACGTTGTAGTCCTTGGGGTTGGACTCGACCTTGTCGTAGAGCACGACCTCGACGCCCTGGTACTCGATCTTGCCGACCAGTTCCTCGATGATGCCCGAGCCACGCAGACCGGTGGTCATGAGCAGGGCCCTCTTGAATCCGAGGTTCTTCGCCTCGACGCCGATGATGTCGTGGGCGCCCACTCCCATCAGTGCCCGCGGGAACGGGTGGAACTCCTTGATGGGGAAGTCCCAGATCTGGTTGAGCTCGATGGCCATGGCCGTCTCCTCGATTAGTCGATGTCGGATCAGAAGCGATGTGGAAGGGGACCCCATTTGATGTGATCGGCGTCTCACCTGGAACCCACTGTGACCCAGTCCGGGCCCCGGTTACAGACCTGCGGAGCCGAACCGTCCGACCGCGGCACACAAACTGCCCGAACGGACAGGTGCGGCCGGGCCGAGCCGGAGGGGACGGCACTCGATACGCTGGGCACTCCGCGCGGACTTCACCCGCTAGGCAAAAACTAGAACCTGTTCTATATTTGGGGCAGGCAAGCGAGCGTTCCGGCGCCACGAGGTACGGAAGGACTGCACATACGATGACGACTGTCGAGGTGCCGCACAGCTCACGATCGGTGGTGCTCACCGTCTCGGGCGTAGTCGAGGAAACCCCCGACTCCCTGTCGCTGGTCTTCGACGTCCCGGCAGAACTCGCCGACAAGTTCGCGTACAAGCCGGGACAGTTCCTCACCCTGCGCATCCCCAGCGACCGCACCGGCTCGGTCGCCCGGTGCTACTCGCTCGCCAGCTCACCGTTCACCGACGACGCTCCCAAGGTCACCGTCAAGCGGACGGCCGAGGGCTACGGGTCCAACTGGCTCTGCGACAACGTCGCCGTCGGCGACACCCTCGAGGTCCTCCCCCCGTCGGGTGTGTTCACGCCCAAGTCGCTGGACCACGACTTCCTGCTGTTCGCGGCAGGAAGCGGGATCACCCCGGTGATCTCGATCCTCAAGGCCGCCCTCACCGAAGGGTCCGGCAAGGTCGTCCTGTTCTACGCCAACCGCGACGAGCAGTCGGTGATCTTCGCGGAGGAACTCCGCACACTCGCGAGCCGGTATCCGTCGCGACTCGTGTCCATCCACTGGCTCGAGACGGTCCAGGGCCTGCCCGGCGTCGATCAGCTCGCCTCCGCCGTCGCGCCGTACCTCGGGCACGAAGCTTTCATGTGTGGACCGGCGCCGTTCATGGACACCATCCACAAGGCGCTCGCCGACGCCGGGATGCCACGCAGCCAGGTCCACGCCGAAGTGTTCAACTCGCTGGCCGGCGACCCCTTCCGCGACGCCGACGTCGTGGAGGTCACCGAGGACGAGGCCGCCGACGCGGCCACCGTGGAGGTGGAACTCGACGGCGAAATCCACAACCTGAGCTGGCCACGCAAGCAGACCCTCGTCGACATCATGCTGGCCGAGGGAATCGACGTCCCCTACTCCTGCCAGGAAGGCGAGTGCGGGTCGTGCGCGTGCACCGTGCTCGAAGGCAAGGTCGAGATGGAGAACAGCGAAATCCTCGACCCCGAGGACATCGAGAGCGGCTACATCCTGGGCTGCCAGGCGCGGCCGGTCACCGATCACCTCAAGATCGAATTCTGAGGGCGCTCACCCGAGCCGACCGAACCCGACGACCGCGGAATCGGTCGTCCAGTTTAGCGTGTGGACGCGGATGCGTCCGAACTCGTTACCGCCGACCGTCGTCGCCCTATCCCCGTCGACGGCCACGACGACGTTGGTGTGCTGGCCGACCCAGCTGCTGTTGTCGTAGAGAACCACGTCCCCGACCGTCGGCCGGTACCCGCCGCCGGCGTGCTCGAACCGGGACTGCGACTCGTAGTACTCCCGCAACGTGTAGACGCCGGGGATCCGCCAATACCCGGAATTCGGATTCGACAACGGCTGCCCGGCTTCCCGCATGATCCAGCTGACGAAATCCGCGCACCAGGCCTCCTCGACCCCCTCCGAGTAGAACGTGCCCGGTCGCTGCCTGCCGTGCTCGGCCTCGAGCAGCCCGACGATCCGCGCCTGCTGCGGAGACAACGCGCGCGTGTCGACGACCGGGAATTCGGCGGTGTCCCACGGCAGGTAGCGGTCCGGCGCCAGCCACAGCACCCCGCCCGCCACGACGACCATCACCGCGAGGACCGCGCCGACGATCACCCCTGCCCGTCCGCGACGGCGAGTCGGAGTGGGAGCTGTCATGCCACCGAATGTAGCGGGAATCCGGTCACCGCATCGCGCGGTAGCCCGCACGTTCCTCAGCGGTCAGGTGCTCGCACGCGTATGTCAGGGCCGTGCGGCCCATCGCCGCCGCGTGCCGGTCCAGGAAACCGGTGAGCATCGCGCGGTCCACCCGCTTGCCGACCTCCCGCAACATCCACCCCGTCGCCTTCTGAGTGAGGTCGCGGCGATCGGCGAGAACGGACTCCGCGACCTCGAGCGTTGTGGACGCGTCGCCCTGCCGGATGAAACCGAACGTGCTCAGCAGCGCGACGCGCCGGCGCCAGAGGTCGTCGTCCCCGGCCAGTTCGAACACCAGGTCCCGCGGCCGGTCGTACAGCCACGCGCCCAGGATCCGGTCGGCGGACGAATCCACCAGATCCCAGTTGTTCACCCGCCCCCGCATCACCAGGTCGAGGTAGAAGGACGCGATCTTCTCCCGCAGGGCGTCGTCGCCCGCCTTGCCCGCCCGGTCGAACTGCGCGACGAGCACCAGCAGTCCCGCCAGCCGATGCTCGTGCACCGGACTGTCGAGCAGCACCGTCACCTCCGGCAGATCCAGATCGGCATGGACGCGCACCACACTGCGCGTTCCGGGAACCCGCACGCCGAGGAAGACGTCGCCCTCCCCGTACTCCCCCGGACCGGTCTTGAAGAACCGTGCCAGATTCACCGCATCGGTCTCGTCCGAGAGGTCCGCGAGCGCGCGCTTCACGTCGTCTGCAGTGGAAGTCACGAACGCACTGTCCCACACGAGACCGACAGCAGGCCCACCACCGAGGACGGAGATCACAAAACATGCCCTGACCTGCGGTTCGCGTTATCCGAATGCAACGGTGGGCGTATTGATCGGGCGGTCAATCAGGCGTGTACTCGAGGTGGACACAATCCGTTCCCGAGGAGGTCGACATGAGATCGTGGAGTCGTATGCAGGATGTGGTGGCGATCGTGATCGGCGCCTTCGCGGCACTCTCGCCGCTGTGGCTCGACACCAACAACGCCGCGATGTGGTCACTCATCGTGCTCGGTGTGCTGGTGGCCCTCTCCGGTCTCGTCCACATGAGCCGCCCGGAGATGACCATGGCCGAATACGCAATGGCCGTCTTCGGTGTGCTGTTGTTCCTCTCCCCGTGGGTGATGAACTTCGACGCACTCAGGGGCGCGTCGTGGACCGCGTGGGTCGTCGGTGTGCTGACGGTCGTCGTGGCCGTCACCGGAATGCCGGTGATGAGTTCCCGGATGCACGGACACGGAGGGCTGGCGACGCATCACTGATCTGTGAACCAACAGCACCGAGAACATCGATTCGGGCGGGGGGGGCGCCGTCGGGCCGGGCCCCCCCCCGCCCCGGCGGGAAGGGCCCCGCCACCCCCCCCCCCAACGAAACCCCCGGGGGCCCCCCCCCCCCCCGCGCCAAACCCCCCAAAACACACCCCCCC